>NZ_JBMPPD010000048.1:0-25607 GCF_049339825.1 Undibacterium sp. RuRC25W
GGCTTGATAACCCGCTGAACCTTCTTGATACCGTTTAACAACGGCCAGTTTGAATTGCTTTGTGTATTTACTCATGAAAACACCCCAAAAGTTAGGACGGGTGTCCAACTTTTGGGGTGCAGTTCAGTTGCGGCTTTTTTTATGAACATTTATTTAATTATTTAATTATTTAATTATTTATTTGTTTATGTAGTGTTTTTAGTTCGTATAGCGCATCCAATGCCTGTTTTGGTGTCATTGAATCAGGGTCGAGGTCAGCAAGTGCGTCGTTGAGTTCAGTATTGAATGCTTGAACCTCAACCAATTCAGCTTCTTCACACACACCCGTTGGTGCAGAAGAGAATAAGTCAAATTGTGGCGTCGATTGCAATGAGTGTGCTTCGAGTTCAGCCAGATGCTTGCGCGCGGCGCGGATGACTGCCGACGGCATGCCCGCCAATTGTGCGACCTGCAGACCGTAACTTTGGGATGCAGGCCCGGATTGCACAGTGTGCAAAAACACAATGTTTTCTTTGTGTTCAACAGCTGACAGATGGACATTCTCTGCGCTCGGATGCACTTCAGGTAATTGTGTCAGCTCAAAGTAATGCGTAGCAAAAAGTGTGAAGCTTTTGGATACTTGAATTAAATGTTTCGAGATTGCCCAAGCGAGTGCCAGTCCGTCAAACGTCGATGTCCCACGACCAACTTCGTCCATTAGCACCAGTGAATTTTCAGATGCTCCATTCAAAATGGCAGCAGACTCCGTCATTTCAACCATGAACGTTGAACGCCCACCTGCAAGATCATCTGCTGCACCGATTCTTGTAAATATACGGTCGATTGGACCAATCGTGGCTGCATTTGCTGGTACGTAGCTTCCAACGTACGCGAGAAGCGTGATCAGCGCGACTTGCCGCATAAAAGTCGACTTACCGCCCATATTGGGTCCTGTAATCAGGAGTAGCTTGCGCTCGTGAGATAAATCACAATCATTAGCAATAAAACGCTCAATCTGATTTTCAACTACGGGATGGCGACCCTGAAGAATCTGCAACATAGGTTCTGAGACTAACTTTGGCGCACACCAATTATTCTTCGTGGCGTGTTCTGTCAGGCTGACTAAGCTATCGAGTTCGGCAATCGCGTGAGCAATCGCTTGTAAGAGACTAATGTGGGGCAGCAAATCTTGAAGCAGTTTTTCATACAACATCTTTTCTCGTACCAAAGCACGCTCTTGTGCGGATAGTGCTTTGTCTTCAAATGCTTTTAATTCTGGCGTAATGTAGCGTTCAGCATTTTTCAGTGTCTGGCGTCGGCGATAGTTATCTGGAACTTTATCGGTTTGACCGTTAGTTACTTCAATATAAAACCCGTGGACGCGGTTATATTCGACCCGTAAATTGGCAATCCCTGTTCGTTCACGTTCGGAGGTTTCAAGGTCGACCAAAAACTGACCTGCGTTTTCAGATAGGCCCCGAAGTTCATCTAGCTCAGCATCAAATCCAGTAGCAATAACCCCGCCATCTCTTACCATGGTGGCAGGCAATGGCATCAGGGCACGCTCAAGCAGATCCAGACATTCGGTAGGCGTTGCCAGATGAGTGAGTATATTAGTCAGGACGTTAGTCTGATTATCTGCGATACACATACTTACGTAATTACGGAGATTCGGTAGGTACTGCAAGCCGTCACGTAAGCCGGAAAGATCGCGAGGCCGAGCTGATTGCAACGCAATTCTAGTGGTGATGCGTTCAATATCTGGAACCGTATTTAAGGTTGTCGCAAGCCCCTCTGATGAGTCCGCATTAATTAAGGCTTTAATCGCATCGTGCCTCGCGCTAGCAATTGACTGATCTCGTTTTGCATGGTGGAGCCAGTGGCGCAGCAGACGTGAGCCCATTGCGGTACGACAGTGATCTAGTAGTGAGAATAGGGTTGGCGACTCCTGACCGCGCAGTGTTTCTGTTATCTCTAGATTACGGCGGGTCGCGGTATCGAGTCCGATAAATTCGTTCTCTGTCTCAACGGTTAAGGTGTTGACATGTTTTAGGCCACGACCTTGCGTATTTTCTGCATAGCGTAAAAGTGCGCCAGACGCACCTAAAGCCGCACTCAAATTTTCGACGCCAAAGCCCGTCAGCGTGCTGGTGCCAAGCTGGTCTTGTAAAGCTTTTTGTCCTTGCTTGACATCAAAGTGCCAGTCAGGGACCTCTGAGAACTTTCCAGGTAGGGACTGGTAGTGCTCATCTAATAATAAAGTTCCTGCTGAAATCAATATTTCGGCAGGAGAGATGCGATCAAGTTCTTGCTGTAATCGTTGTGATAGTGCCTTTTCATCAGTGGCAAATTCCATCAATTTTAATGCGCCACTGGCAAGTGAGAGCCATGCTAAACCAACGGTAATTGTTTTGCGATGCTGCAATAAGCACAGTGAGAGCAACGGACGTTCGGATTTCTCCGGCAGTAAATCGGTATCAGTTAAAGTGCCGGGCGTAATGACGCGCATGACTTTACGTTCAACGGGGCCTTTGCTCGTGGCTGGATCTCCAACCTGCTCGCAGATGGCTGCCGATTCGCCCAATTTGACTAACTTAGCGAGATAAGGCTCAAGAGAATGGAATGGCACACCGGCCATCTTGATTGGGTTGCCACCAGAGCTGCCACGCTGGGTCAGTGTGATGCCAAGTAGCCGAGAAACTTTCTCAGCATCGCTAAAAAACAATTCGTAAAAATCGCCCATGCGGTAAAACACTAGGGTATTCGGATGTTCCGCTTTAATCCCTAAGTATTGCTGCATCATGGGGGTATGTGTGCTTTTTTCTGTACTCATAAATGCTTAAAATTTATTATTTTTTTGATGATATGAATTGCTTGGATTTCTTGATTATTTTGGTCTGTTTTTGTCCCGCATGATCAGATTTACCTGCAGCAGAATGACTCTTTGCTAAAAATTAGACTGCCGCTAGTGTCGGCCTTGTTCTTGCTATTGGGAAATGGATCCGGGTAATCAATTCAGGATCAAGGCTGGGACATGAATCAGGGCGCTTTATTATAGACGACGGAAGGCCATCTATTTAAGTAAGCGTATTGTTCATCTTCATTTTTTGTTCTTTTTGAAGTAGTACTTTTATTTGATGACGATATTCTTAGCTCGATGAGCCGTTTTATAACAAATCAGGAAAAAATAAGGGTAATAAGGTCGGGACCAGAAGATCCCTATTTATTACCCCTTGGGTTCATGGTGTTACGGAGCTACTTAACCGTTGCCGCGGCCACCTGAACGACGCGGAGTCGATTGCTTTACGGCAGGCCTGCCACCTTGTGGACGCGGTCTGTTGCTAGCTTCTTTTGCTGGTGCACCACTTGCTGGGGCTGCCCGATTTGGCGTCCTCTGCTGTGCTGGAGTCTTACTTGATTGGGGCCGTTGACCGCGACCAGCTGGATTTGCGCTGCGCCCATCAAAACTTCGCAGTTGGATAGGTTGTGCTTTCGCGTGTGGGTCAGGAATGAAGCCGTCAATAATTTCTTGAGGGATTTGGCGCTTGATAAGCTTTTCAATGTCAGCCAACAACTTGAATTCATCAACGCAGACCAAGGATACTGCTTCACCAGTAGCTCCTGCGCGACCTGTTCGTCCAATTCGATGTACGTAGTCCTCAGGTACATTCGGCAGGTCATAGTTGACGACGTGAGGCAGTTGGTCGATGTCGATGCCACGCGCCGCGATGTCGGTCGCAACGAGGACCGGCAGGCTGCCATCTTTGAACTCGGCTAAAGCTTTTGTACGGGCAGATTGGCTCTTATTGCCATGAATCGCCATTGCTGCTACGCCATCTTTCGCCAACTGTTCAACTAACTTATTGGCGCCATGCTTAGTGCGAGTAAAAACTAATACCTGTGACCATTGATGTGTTTTAATCAGATGGGCGAGCAGGGGATGCTTTTTATCTCTGTCAACTGGATGAACCTTTTGTGCAATGACTTCAACCGTTGAATTGCGTCGGGCGACTTCTATCATTTCTGGATTATTCAGCAGCCGATCTGCAAGGACTTTAATTTCGTCTGAGAACGTCGCTGAAAACAGCAGATTCTGGCGCTTCGGTGGGAGTATCGCCAAGACTTTCTTGATGTCATGAATAAATCCCATGTCGAGCATGCGATCTGCTTCATCGAGAATGAGGATGTCAATGTGACGAAGATCAATCGTGCCTTGTTGGTGGTGGTCGAGTAAACGACCTGGTGTAGCAACAAGGATATCAACGCCATGTTTGAGTAATTTAATCTGCGGATTGATACCGACACCACCAAATATTACACCGGATGTCAGGGGGACATACTTTCCATAGGTTTCGACGCTTTCGTGTACCTGGGCAGCCAGTTCACGTGTAGGAGTGAGTACCAAGGCGCGGATTGGACGCTTGGAAAGTTTGTCTTTTGGGGCATTCGCTGAAGTTGATAATCGTTGCAATACCGGCAGAGTAAAGCCGGCAGTTTTGCCCGTGCCGGTTTGTGCTCCAGCCAATAAATCCCCACCCTTAATTACCGCCGGAATGGCTTGCAACTGAATAGGTGTTGGTGATGTGTAACCTTGCTCGCTGACTGCACGAACAATGTCCTCGGATAAGCCGAGTTCAATAAATGAGGGCATGTGTTTCTACTGATCTGGTGAACGCACAGGACTGACTTGCGTTAGTCCTGTGAAAAGGCACCCAGCTCAAAATGCTGGATGTAAAAGAGAAAAATACGATTTACTTTGCAGATGCTGCATACGGTTGAAGCAAATTAACCATTTGTCCGAATACCTTCGGCGTTCCGGCTAGTACGTCACCTTTATGCAGATAATCTGAGTCGCCGACAAAATTGCCAACGATGCCGCCAGCTTCTGTTACTAACAGCGAACCTGCAGCGATATCCCAAGGCGCTAAGCCTTTCTCAAAGAATCCATCCAATCGACCAGTGGCGACATAAGCTAAGTCTAAAGCAGCAGCGCCGGGTCTTCTCAGTCCCTGGCATTTTGCTGTCATGACCTTAAACATATCGAGATACTGGTCAAGGCCAGATAAGTCGCGGGATGGGAAACCTGTACCGATCAAGGCATCAGCGATTTTGTCGCAACGCGTAACCCGAATGCGTTTGTCATTCAGAAATGCGCCACCGCCCTTGCTAGCGGTGAACATTTCATTGCGGGTTGGATCGTAAACAACGGCCTGTGTAATAATGCCACGGTGTTGCAATGCGATAGAGACGCAATATTGTGGGAAGCCGTGTATAAAATTAGTTGTGCCATCGAGAGGGTCGATGATCCACACATATTCACTTTCGTCGTGCAAATTAGCGGATGCACCTGATTCTTCAGCAAGAATCGCATGGTCAGGGTAAGCTGTTTTCAATACTTCGATGATCGCTGCTTCGGCGGCTTGATCAACCTCAGTAACAAAGTCATTGAAATGTTTTTCTGTTACGCTGACGCGATCGAGATCAAAAGAAGCGCGATTGATGACAGTCGCGCCGCGACGAGCGGCTTTGATAGCCGTATTGAGCATTGGGTGCATAAGGTTTCCGATAAAATGACGGCAAACATAGCTCGTTCATCAACAAATGAATGAGTCAGGTTCGCTACACAAAAATGATAAAGAGCGTGCGCTGTTGTCTTTCGTCGGCCACTACGCAGCTCAACCCTAACAATTAACGCTTAATATTGCTATTTTAAATGAACTTGACAGAAACTGACACATCTCTTTTCAAAAGACTGCGCTTTGTCTTAGTAGAAACTAGCCATCCTGGAAATATTGGGGCTGCTGCAAGAGCGATCAAAACCATGGGGTTTGGACGTTTGATATTGGTTAATCCACGATTTGAGGACGCGCTGAGTCATCCTGATGCCATTGCCTTTGCGAGTGGTGCGTTAGATGTCTTAGAATCTGCACAAATTATGTATTCAGTTGAAAATGCTGTATCTGGTTGTAACTTTGTTGCAGCAGTGAGTGCACGTTTACGAGAGTTTTCTCCACCTATCCTTGACCCACGTACGTTCGCTCAGCGAGTCTCGAAACCAGAAGAGGGAGAGATCGCATTGATTTTTGGCAGCGAACGCTACGGGCTTCCTAACCAGGTCGTCATGAATTGCCAAGCGTTGATTAATATCCCTGCAAATCCAGCCTACTCATCTTTAAATCTAGCCCAAGCAATTCAACTGTTAGCCTACGAGGCTCGAGTAGCGAGTTTTGTTGAGACTGAAGGCGGCAGTCATATTGGTTTTCAAGGTCAACTCGCTTCAACTGAGCAGGTGGAGGGCATGTATTCTCATCTTGAAGAGGCATTGATTGCTGTTGATTTTTTAGATCCTGATAATCCTAAAAAATTAATGCCGAGAATTAAACGATTGTTTTCAAGAGCAGGTTTGGAAGCAGAAGAGGTGAATATATTACGTGGAATTTCGAAAAAAATTCTGGATATATCAAAGAGGTAAGTAGTAACAAAGTTAATGCTGACATTTATTGCAGTTCAATCAAATGTTGTTTAAATTGATAAATATTATCAAATCGCATTAAATTTTATTGATGCAACGCATTTGTTGACTATTAAGCATTTTCATATTGATTTAGTTTTGTTATAACCGTAGTAATATTCTACTTCTGATGTGGCGACAGTAGCATTTGATTATTTATATTTTACAGAGGGCATTATTATTTCTGTTACATCTCACAGATCAACTTCTTATCTATTGTGCCTGAGTGCTCTATTAACTGGCGCGATGGGTGACGCCTACGCGCTGGGCGTGGGGAATATTCGTGTGCAATCTGCACTCGGACAGCAACTTAGGGCGCAGCTCGATGTGACTGGGAATGATGCGCAGGATATTGATGTGGGGTGTTTTCGGGCGACTGTCGAATCCGCCGAGGGAATTTTATTGTCAACTGTTGATCTGCGTGTTTCTCAGCAGGGCGGCATTAAGTTTTTAAATCTTTCTACTCGGAAAAATATTTTTGAGCCTGCTGTTAAAGTTATTCTTAACATATCTTGCGATGCTCAATTGCATAGGGAATATCTGATCTTACTTGATCCGACAGAGCTAGCACCAAGTTACAGCAAATTACCCATTGCGGGCACTGAGCTTGATCGGACATCAGTGGCTCGAAGGGTTATTGCTGAAGATCCGTCAAGTGCGGTTCAGAAGCAAGCAGCGAACCAACGCAGGTCAATAAGTACTGACAATACGACCGTGGCTCTTTCCCAAATAAAAAAGGAAAAGATTGCCAACAAGTCAGCAAATGTCACCCGCCCAAGAGATGCTTTGAAACTGGCTGGCGAGGTCGATGTTAGACCCAGTGGATTAAAGTTGGAAAGTGTCTTGTCCGCTGAAAATACGAATACTAACGCAGAACGGTCAGCAGAGTTACGACTCGCTCAGGCCCAATTCGCTGCATTGTTGCGTGGCGAAGCCGCACCAGCAAGCGCGCCGCAAAAAACGGTAGCCGCTGAGCCAAAAAATCAATTGTCGGAACAAGAATCCGTCCAATTGAAACGTCAGATTCTACGTGCTAAGGCGTCGATGGAAGAACTGCGGGAATCTTCTGTTCCTAAAGAATGGTTCTATGCGTTACTGGCGTTGATTTTAGGTGCAGTTGCGGTCGTGGGGCTTTTAATTTCTTACATTCGGCGATCTCATAAAAAAACTTCATCAACGTGGTGGGAGCAAAAAGAGGCGAAACCAGTTGTTGAGTCTAGGCCAAATATTGAAGAACTTGTTAATAGTGTTCAGGCGAGCTACGGAAACACGGGTAATCGGGAAACTTTATCTGCCACCGTAGCTGGAGGTACAAATGGTAATGTATCGCAGTCGATTGCACCCAATTTAAAACCTGTTGGGGAACGTTCATTGGGGAATATGGATGCTCCTTCCATATTTGGCCGTAACTATACCCCATCCTTGGAAGACACTAACAGCAGTACGTTTAACTTTTTTTCGACAAAAACAAATTCAGTCAAAGTTGAAGAGATTTCGGATGTGACGCAGGAAGCTGAATTCTGGATGTCGGTGAATGACCCAGAGCGAGCAATTGAAATCCTGGAGCCGCAGGCAGAGCTTGATCATCCGGACTCACCAGTTCCTTGGCTTTATCTTTTGGATTTGTACCGGGTTGTGGGAAATAAAGAAAAGTATGATCCGCTGCGAGATAGATTTGTTGTATTTTTCAATGCAAATGTACCTGAATTTGAGGTTGATCCAGCGACTTTACCTTCTAGGCATTTGGATGATTTTGAGCATTTATCCAAAAAAATCTGTTCGCTGTGGAACACCAACGATATTTTGCCATTCTTGGAAAGCTTGTTGATCGACGACCGTGACGGTAAACGGATGGGGTTTGAGTTACCAGTTTATCGCGATATTTTGTTATTGATTTCCATCGCAAATGAGTTAGAGCGTCAAAAAACGCTAAGCGGAGCGGGGCGTGGTTGGAATGCTGTGTTACCACCTCAAGCAGTGACAGAAGCCTTGCCGCCTGTGGCAGATGATGGCAACATGATCAATTTTGAAACTATCGAGTTCCCCAAAAAGTCTGACGTGAGCTAGACTACAATGCTTAATTCCTGCTGGTTCTAGGATTAAAAGCGGGACTGACTACGTTGTAATCCTTTCAGGGGGGATTAAACTGCTCTGCGAATTTTTTCAGCAGTGTAGTTTTTAACTTCTGGAGGCGGTTCGATCAGCTTAATAATTGCAAAGGTGCAATTGTCTCCTCTAGGGGTACCTCGATCTCTCGCTTTTCTGATTAACAGCTCAGAAGCTTGTCTCGGTGTATTCGCTGCGACAGCTGCTGACAGTTCGGTATTTTCAAAGTAATGCCACAAACCATCTGTGCATAATAAAAAGCTATCGCCTACTTTGAGATTGACATATTTACCAACACTTATGCTTGGGGATACGTTCGTAGAGCCTAGCACGTTAATTAAAATGTTGGATAATTTATGAGTTTTGGCTTCCTCAGGGAGGATTTTCCCTTCATCGACGAGCCTTTCAACATAGGAATGATCTCGTGTCTTCTCGCTGAAGTTAGGGCCGCTGAATCGATATAATCGGGAATCTCCAGCGTGGGCCCATATTGCTTCTTGTTGAGGTGTAATGACCAGTGCAACAAAGGTACTGTGAGGTTCTTTTTCGGATGAAACTGCGGTTAACTTAATAATTGTGTGTGCTTCGTTGAGAATGTTTTCCAATAATTGCTGAACATCATTACCAGGGTAGAATTCGTCAAATAGTTGTTTGGCGGTTCTTACGACCTGTTCGGCTGCAAGCGCACCGCCACTTTTACCACCCATGCCATCGGCGACCACGGCCATCATGTAGCCAGGAGCGTGGGGCGCGGCAAAAAGCCCAACCCTGTCCTGTTGTTCGTGTCGATCACCTATGTGCTGCCCGGTGCCTGCTTCTATCTTATATTGGCTCATACGTCGTGGTAGATTACACTATCGGAAAGTCGGAGTTTTGGCTTGCCAAGTTTTGTTACTCCTAAACACTATTTTACTTTAAGCTGAAGGCTATGAGCCATCTTGAACAAGTACGACAACGAATTATAGAATTAGAAATTGAGCACAGAGACCTTGACATCGTGATCGAAACTCTTACGAAAGATCCAGATCACGATGAGTTGCAATTGCGACGATTGAAAAAACGTAAGTTGCAATTGAAGGATCATATCACTCTGCTCAAGATTCAATTAACTCCTGATGTCCCGGCGTGATTTTTTTTGTTGCGCCAGATTTTATTTGCCTCTAGTTTTTGATTGTCCCCATTTTGATTGAAAATTCAACTAAAGAAACGTCTGCAGCCTTACATGATGCGGATATCGAACATATTTTTGGTCTATCTGGACCGTTAAGCGCGACGATTCCTGGTTATCGCCCAAGAAATGCGCAAACAGAGATGGCAAAGGCAATTGCAAGTGCAATTGCGGGACAAAGCACACTTCTGGCAGAGGCAGGTACAGGTACCGGGAAAACTTACGCCTATCTTATCCCTGCATTGCTCTGGGGGGGCAAGGTTATCGTCTCTACGGGTACAAAAAACTTGCAAGATCAGTTGTTTCTGCGGGATATTCCAACGATAAAAAAAGTATTAAAGGCACCAGTTTCAGTCGCTTTATTGAAGGGGCGCGCAAATTATTTATGTCACTACCACCTTGAACGGACGTTGCAAAACGGTCGTTTGAGTTCTCGTGAAGATGTTGGTTATTTACGAGATATATCACGATTTGTGAAAACGACCAACAGTGGTGATAAAGCTGAACTGGCTCGCGTTCCAGAAAATGCCAGTGTTTGGAACCTCGTTACATCGACCAAAGACACGTGCATGGGTTCAGAGTGTCAGTACTATCAAGATTGTTTTGTCATGAAAGCGCGGAAAGAAGCGCAACAGGCAGATGTCGTCGTCGTTAATCATCATCTTTTTTTTGCTGATGTTGCATTAAAAGACACTGGCATTGCTGAATTACTACCTTCTGCTAACACCGTCATTTTCGATGAGGCCCACCAACTTCCAGAGACCGCAACTTTGTTTTTTGGCGATACGGTATCGACGTCGCAGGTGCTCGAGTTGTGCCGGGATACGCTGGCCGAAGGTCTGTCTCACGCCCGTGATGGGGCTGAATGGGCGAAGTTAGTGGCACCTGTGGAGCGAGCAGCTAGAGATCTCAGGTTGGCGTTTCCACAGGATATCGTCAGGCTTTCCATTGATCAAATTGCACCATCTAGTCCTTTCTTTGAAGCGCTTGACGCGTTAAAGTCGAGCATGAGTGATCTTATTGCTGTACTCGAAAAGCAGGCGGAACGTGCTGAAACGATTGAGCAATGTCGCGCGCGTGCCATCATGCTCTGTGAACAGATCGAGGCGTGGAATGCAGCGCCTACTGGTAAAGAAAAAGAGGGTGATTATGTGTTGTGGGTGGAGGCATTCTCAGTATCCTTGCAACTACATCGCACTCCGTTATCTATTGCACCTATCTTTAACAAGCAGAGGGAAGGTGTTCCACGTGCGTGGATATTCACGTCTGCAACGATGGCCGTCAAGAGTGACTTTACGCATTTTGTTTCGCAGATGGGGTTGTGGAACGAGCCGGCACACACTTGGCCAAGTCCTTTTGATTATCAAAAGCAAGGCTTTTTATATGTCCCAGAGGGCATGCCTGATCCAAACTCCAGAGATTATGCCGAAGCAGTTGTCTCAGCAGCGCTACCTGTGATTACTGCAGCGGGAGGAAAGACGTTTTTATTATGCACCACACTCAAAGCAGTCAAATTTTCTGCGGAACGTTTAAAAGAGGAATTTGAAAAGCAAGGTCTGAATTTCCCTTTATTTATACAAGGTGATGCCGGACGAACTGAATTGCTGGATCGATTCCGTGCTGCTGGTAATGGTGTACTCATCGGAAGTCAAAGTTTCTGGGAGGGGGTCGATGTGCGCGGTGATGCGTTATCTCTCGTCATTATCGATAAATTACCATTTTCACCGCCAGACGATCCTGTTCTCGCAGCACGCATTGCGGCAATGGAAAAAAAGGGAATGAACGGATTCGTTCATCATCAACTGCCAGAGGCGATCATTAATTTGAAGCAGGGAGCAGGCCGTTTAATTCGGGATGAGACGGATCTTGGCGTGCTGATGATTTGTGATCCACGTTTGATATCTAAACCTTACGGGAAGCGTATTTGGCAAAGTTTGCCAGGGTTTGCTAGAACGCGAGTAGAAGCTGATGTCGTAGGCTTTTTTAAAAAGATCCAGAGCGAAGCTAGCTCGGGTACGGCTGCCAAGTAAGTTGTTTTAAAGAGAATGAAAATGAAGAGGGCGGCAGTTAATTTTCTGTTAATACCCGAGTGCGTTTTCCTTCTTTTTCTAGACTTTCATACGCTTTTCTTAATCGTAAAATGACGTGTTGAGGCGTTGCCTTGTTCGCCGCCACCTCGAGATTGAGGTCTAAATTCAGCTTGTAGGCTATTTCAAAGTCATCACAATTCGGTGAGCAGAGCGTTTTAAAATTTTCGATAGATAAAGGCAGCAAGTCGAGACGACCTACCTGTAAGAGTCTCATGCCTTCTTTGTAACCGATGATATGAATGAGGCCTGTCTGCTTCAGATAACGGAAGTCATTGTTGATTAAGTATTCTTCTTTTGCATCAGCTTCGATTACACCGATCCGGTAATTTTTTGCATCGGATAATTTTTTCACTTGAATATCCGTGCGTTTCCGCAATTTATAAAAGTGATACTCATGAAAACGGGCGAGAGTCCCTATCCATTGGTACTTCGATTCTCTATCACGTGTCCGTGCTAACGGAAAAAAAATGACTGGTTGATCTGAGTCTGCAGTGTGCATGATGCCGGCCCAGCTCATGAGTCTGACTTCCGGCTCATAGCCTGCGCGACTAGCCAATGCGCGAATGTAATCCGAGGTCGGTGAAGATACATTATCTTTTTTTAGGTAACCAAAAGGTCTTGCATCTTCAGCATAGATAACGAGTTGTTCTGATCTTGCTGGCAAGCTAGTAGCGAGCAGGCTGAAAACAAGCAGCGTGATTTTAAGTAAGCGCATATTTTGCCTTTCGTAGAGTGTTACAAGCAAATAGTGCGACGTCGTTTATAAAATGAAACAATTTTGCTGCTTGAAAAATTAAAAATACAAAGTTGCTATCAATGATAAAAGTATTAACTGAATCTTGACTTGTCTTCAAAAAAGGTCAAATCAGAGTGATTTTTAAGGACCTCAAGCCTCGTATTATTGAGGGCTTGTTTATCCATCGATGAGAGAGTAAGTGGAGTGTAGCCGTGAAATGCACCAAGCCAAGAAAAAACGTGAGAAATTAAGAATGTTTAAACAAAACGTACATCTTAAGTGATTACTTTTGCATTAAATTGATGGATGACGTACTTAAATTGATGTGTAGACCTGAAAATAAAGCGCATAAAAAAGTGCGCATCTTTTAAATGCGCACTTTAGGTACTGTGTTTTGCTTAGTTCTGCATGAAATCTCTACTCCACTACATCATTACCATATAGAAACGCGTTCTGCAGGCTGGAGATACATTTTGTTGCCTTCTTTGACATCAAATGCTTGATAGAACGGTGTCATGTTTTGCAACGAACCATTGGCGCGGAACTCTCCAGGTGAGTGTGGATCTGTTTTAATGCGAATAATTGCTTCTTGTTCACGCATTTTCCCACGCCATACTTGCGCAAAGCCCATAAAGAAGCGTTGATCGCCAGTCAGACCATTGATCACTGGCGCTGGTTTGCCGCCTAAGGATAATTTATAGGCTTTATAGGCAATTGAAATGCCAGAGTTGTCAGCAATATTTTCGCCTAAAGTGAGCTCGCCATTAACGTTGTAGCCTGGTACAGGGCTAAATTTACTGTATTGCTTCACTAATGCGGCGGTTTTAGCGGCAAATTTCTCGTGGTCTTCTTTCGTCCACCAGTCACGCAGATTACCTAGGCCGTCATATTGAGCACCCTGATCATCGAATCCATGGCTAATTTCATGACCGATGACGGCACCAATGCCACCGTAGTTCACTGCATCGTCAGCTTTTGGATTGAAGAATGGTGCCTGTAAAATCGCTGCCGGGAAGACGATTTCATTCATTTCAGGGTTGTAGTAGGCGTTGACGGTTTGCGGTGTCATACCCCATTCATCACGGTCTACGGGTTTCCCTAATTTGTTTAACTCGACTTTTGCAGCAAAGGTACGAATTGCACGTAAATTACCGACAGCATCGCCCTTAGTGATTTGCAGTGCACTGTAGTCTTTCCATTTGTTTGGATAGCCAATCTTAGGCATGAAGGTAGAGAGTTTTGCCAGTGCTTCTTTTTTTGTCTCAGGGCTCATCCAGTCGAGCGTGTCAACACTAGACTTATACGCAAGCAATAAATTGTTGACCAATAACTCCATTTTTGCTTTGCTGTCAGCAGGGAAGTACTTGTCCACATACATCTTGCCTAAGCTTTCACCCATGCCAGAGTCGACCAAGCGTACGCCACGCTTCCAACGGATTTCTTGCTCAGGTACGCCACGTAGAGTTTTTCCAAAGAACGCAAAACTTTCTTCGCTGAATTGCTTTGGTAACTGGCTGGCTGCGGACGTCAAAATATTCCATTTGAAATACGCTTTTAATGTGTCGATGGAAGTTGCCGCCAACACTTTATTCATCTCCGTGAGGTAAGTTGGTTGAGCGATAATCAGGTAATCGATCTTACCTTTTACACCCAAATCACTCAGATAGGCATTCCAATCGTAACCTGGCGTCACGTCAGCGAGTTTGTTCAGTTCAACTTTGTTGTACGCTTTGATCGGATCACGTAATTCGACTTTAGTCCATTGTACTTTGGCTAATTCGGTTTCAAATGCAAGAATCGCAGTCGCGTTTTTTGATGCCTCTTTGTCACCTGCCAGAGTGAGCATTTTTTCGATGTGTTTGAGATACTTCGCACGTGTATCTTTGAGTTTGGCGTCGTCGTCTTTCAGGTAGTAGTCACGATCTGGCAAACTCAAGCCTGATTGAGCAATATCAAGCACATATTTGGTCGAGTCTTTGTTGTCCTGATGAACCGAGATGTCAAACGGCGCGTTGATGCTATTGAGACTCATCCATGCCATCAAGGCTGGTAATTGTTTTTTGTCGCTGAAGGCATCAATTTTTGCAAAATCTGCTTGCAATGGTTTTAAGCCGAGAGCATCAATATGTTTGGTATCCATAAAACTGGAATAGATGTCGCTGATTTTCTGCGCATCAGTGCCATTTGCATTTTTTGATTTAGATAAGCCTTCGATAATTGCATGAAGACGTGGAACAACTGCTTCACGTAAGTCCATAAACGCGCCAGCAGAAGATCGATCTGATGGTATTTGTGCTGTTTTCAGCCAGCCTCCGTTAACGGAGCGATAAAAATCATCTTGTGGCTTGACGGACTTATCACCGTATTGACTGTCAATACCAGAAAGCAGAACGGCAGGCGCAGCTGCTTTTACCGGTTCGGCTGCAAAAACATATCCGGTACCGGCAGTACCAGCAATCATTAGCGCGATTGCGCTCAATACTTTAGCTTTCACTTTTTGGGGTCTCCTTAGTGTGAATGGTAATGTTTACGTTAATATTGTTTTTACAATAACATAAAGTAATGCTCGATCTTGTTTCGCTAGGGTTGTTGATCCGCTTTGGCATGTTTCGAATGAGTCGGTCGTCATAAATCCAAGTTTTATGGCGCTCTATGGCGCTGTACCAACTGAACTTAACCCTAAGTTCACATTGACAAATAATATGTTACTTTGGTTCCGCGAATGCTACAAATATTTTCATTCACTGTTCCTGCTCTTTAAAATGATATTTGCACGTTAATCTGATTGTTTTTTATTTTCCAATGAACGCACATTTTCTTATCGATTATCCTTAAGAGCTAGATTGTTGCACCACAGTGGTGATTGCGCCTGGTTTTCGATACGCAAGAAATGGTTCAATCTTCGAGCACTGAGTAAAATATCTTTTAGGACAAGGTATGGTTATCGCACGCCTTGATTAGTCTTTTCATGTCAATGATCCATTCAAGGGTGTGCCGTCTGAAGACTTGAAATTTAAGATGGAGGAACTCCAAAGCTTGATTACGGTGCTGAAAAAAGATGAGAGAGGCGATAGTGCGCGGATTTTTATAATAGCGAAATCACTTTGCTCAATTATTGCGAGGAACGCTTTTTGTGCTGATGGAACAAGCGTTTACGCGAAAGATCAGAGGGATAGGAGGCGTGATTGCTTCTCGGATCTGGAGAGTATCAGTATTAGTTAAACAGGTTGATTTGTTTGCAGATTAACCGAGAAGAAAGATTATTCCACAACGACTGATCTCAGACTAGAGAAAATAATCGTTATGGATACCATGAAGTTGCATACGTTGATCGTGTCGGTTCTGTTCACTTAGCAATCAATATGTTCAATGATTAACTGGACCTTAGTGACGCCGTTATACTCATTGGCGTCAAGTCGGAAAGCAACATGGACTTGATCAGCCAATGTGTCAGTATGACTAAACCAGATTGCATCGTAACGAATTCCATTTTTTTCTAGAACGAGTTTGAGATGACGTTCTTTCAGGATGCGTTGTGAAACGAGTCTGAATTCATCAAAAAATACCGGTGGAGGGAACCCTTGCCCCCAAACCTGACTTTCTAAAAGCGCAATAAAGTCGGTGGTAAAGTAACTATCTTCTAACTTTCCATCGGTTTCAATAATCCGCTCTAATTGGTTTGACGTAAGCCATTCTTTTCCTACAGATTCGAAGGCTGCCTGGAATTGCGGCAAATCTTCGTGTCGTAGTGTTAGCCCCGCCGCCATCGCATGTCCGCCAAATTTTTGTATTAATTGAGGTGCGTGCTTAGAAACTAAATCCAGTGCATCACGCAAATGAAATCCTGGTATTGATCTGCCTGAACCCTTGATCAATCCATCATCACCGGGAGCGAAGGTAATGGTTGGTCGATAGAATTTGTCTTTCAGACGTGAGGCGACGATGCCGATCACACCTTGATGCCAATTTTCGTCAAAGACGGTGATGGTGTGACTTGCACTGGGTTCGAATGCGTCCAGATGGAGCAGTGCCACATCTTGCATTTCACGTTCGATGTCCTTGCGATCGGCATTGATGCCATTGAGTTCTTGGGCGATCTTCCATGCCAGCGTTTCGTTGTCTGTTGTAAGACACTCGATTCCTAGCGACATATCGGCTAGTCGCCCTGCCGCATTGAGGCGCGGGCCGATGGCAAATCCTAGATCAAACGGGGCTGCCGATCTCGGGTCACGACCAGCAACGCGGAAAAGTGCTGCAATTCCGGCACACATGCGCCCTTGACGCATTCGTTTGAGCCCTTGAGCAACTAAAATCCGGTTATTGGCGTCAAGTCGGACAACGTCGGCAACAGTTCCTAATGCAACAAGATCAAGTAGCTGATCTAATTTTGGTTGCGTATTCTGATCAAAGATTTGACGTTTTCTGAGTTCCGCACGAAGCGCCAGTAAAACGTAAAAAATAACACCGACACCCGCTAGATGTTTGCTGGAGAAAGGGCAATCAGGCTGGTTTGGGTTAACAATGACAGCAGCATCTGGCAATTGATCGCCGGGAAGGTGGTGATCTGTGACCACCACCTCAATTCCCATTGAGGATGCTGCTGCTACGCCATCAACACTGGCAATGCCATTGTCCACAGTGATAATGATGTCTGGAGATTTTTCTTTTGCTGTCAGCGCAACAATTTCTGGAGTTAAACCGTAACCGTATTCAAAACGATTTGGCACGATAAAATCGACAGTTGCACCCATCATCCTGAGTCCACGTAGCCCTACCGCACAGGCGGTCGCGCCATCACAGTCATAATCCGCGACGATCACCATCTTCTTTTTTGCTGCAATGGCATCTGCCAAGAAGCTAGCAGCTTTTTCGAGCTGTAGTAATCCTGATGGCGGTAGAAGATGAGTTAAATCGGTATGAAGGTCGCTATCTCTGGTTGCACCGCGTGCAGCGAACAGCCTCGCTAAGACTGGATGGATGCCGGTACGTTGTAATTGCATCGCTTCAACCTGGTTATATTGTCGTACAGAGATGTGAGTCATTTTGAATGAAGTGAAAACAGTTTAGTTAATGACGGCTTGATCCAAAACTGACGTAAAGACCAGGGGGTGACTGTAAATTGATACGCCTGCGTCGCATCCGTGCAGATGAGATTAAGCTGTTGTAGTCGGTTTTGTTTAACTGCCGACAGCAACGGGGTAAAGTAATCTTGCTCTAGTTGGTGGATGTTTTCCAGCCAATAAGCCCAATCGTTGTTGATCGAGGGGCTAATTAGCGCATCTAAGACAAGTGTTGTCCCGACCTGATTTTCCTGATGTATTAACTTTGTTGCATCAGTATTTTTAAGATAGTTTTGATTCGTAGGTAACAGTTCTGAACTTCCGCAGGATAGCCAGACCGAATTGACTGGGTTGAGACCTTGATTTTCGCGCTCTTCGTTAATGGGATAACTGAACCATGCCATCTGGATCTCATTTTGTAGTTTTCTCCAGGCCCGTGCTTGCTCCCCTTGCGCCATCCAAATATCGATGTTGTGACCACATGCAGCGTCAACCGTTGCTGTTGTTAAGCCAGACCAAGCGTCAGCTCTTAAAAACCAGGTATTCACATCGCCATAGAGCAACTCCATCTGCACTTCGTCGCACATGGCTTTTGCAATCGTAAACAATTGCTTTGACTCGACTTCAGAGAGTTGCAATCTGCGGGTGTCCATCAATACCAAATGATCACTGGCAAAATGAATATGTACTGGTTGTAATGTGAACCAGTTGCCTTCTTGTGGTTGAAGTTGAAATTCTTTCATTGAATTCCAGGTGCTTTGCGGACTATTTGAGAGGACTGGTCCGTTAATACTATCCATTTTTCCTGCCATAATGTACTCATGCGGAAGTGCCCTTGAAAATTCTTCTAGGCTGAATAATTTGGTTTGTTTTGCTGAACCGATCAGTTTTGCCAGAGAGGGCGCTTTAATCGCTCTTAAAAGGTCTTTTTCGAGACCCTCAGGCGGAATACTAAATGGCAGAATGAGGTCTAAATTTTTCATAGCCGCCATTGTAGGGCAAACCAATTAAATGCGGGACAATCCTCTTGGGTTCAGCGTTGTAAGAGGGGCTGGTACTATTGTGATAGTTGCATTTTTTTCGTGTTCTAAAGATGGTTTTGAGTGAAACGGTGAACTGAAGATCTTTACTTTAACTTTGAATGGTTTTTTATGAGCTTTGATTGGCATGGTGACGTGATATCACGACAAACTTTGGTCGATGCGCAATATAAAAATACGCAGAATGTCCGTCGATTTTTGCGTACAGAATGCGGACTTGATTGTATTCTCGACCGAGATTTTATGGCGTGGATACGTAACGATACGCCTAAATCCATGGGTGATGTCGCGGATGAATGGCGACGCCGACACGGGATTTGAAATGATTTCTGACTCTAACAATTCGCTTTAGCACTCATTCCCTGGCAATTCGAGTTTCTCTTGTCAGTGTCGATGCGACCGGTCAGATTATGAGTAGGACTCATTACTACGATGTCTTCAAGGCTCGCGTGACTATCAGAAACAACTTTAGTATGGCAAACTGCTGGCTGTCTTGATTTTTTGAAATGACATTTGCAGTGAAAAACACATCATTTGAATGGTTGGTAGGTCTACGTTATACCCGTGCTGGCCGTCGTAGCGGCAGGAATAGCTTTATTTCCTTTATCTCCATGATTTCGATGGCGGGTATCGCATTGGGAGTCGCCGCCTTAATTATCGTTCTGTCGGTGATGAACGGTTTTCAGAAGGAAGTGCGCGATCGGATGCTCTCAGTGCTGGCGCATATCGAAGTCTTTGATGCGAGTGGCGCTATTCCAGATTGGAAAGCGACCGCTTTGCAGGCACAAAAAAATACGTCTGTCGTCGCTTCGGCACCGTATGTCGACGGTCAAGCAATGATTATTGGTGATGACGCGATGCGCGGCGTGGTTCTACGAGGTGTTTTACCGGATCAGGAATCGAAAGTCTCTGAAGTTGCGGACAAAATAAAGTCAGGCAAGTGGGCGGATCTGAAACCCGGTGAGTTCAATATTATTCTTGGTTCCGCCTTGGCCAGTGCCTTGCACGTGGGCGTTGGTGACAAAATACGGTTAGCGGCGCCAGATGGACAGATGACACCCGCTGGGATGCTGCCGCGAATTAAAGCCTTTACCGTTGTCGGTATTTTTGAGGCTGGCCATTACGAGTATGATTCTGGCATGGCATTCATGCAGATAGAAGACGCAGAGAAGTTCTTCAGGCTCGGTTCACCATCTGGCCTTCGACTTAAGCTCAAGGATATGTTGAGGGCGCCGCAGGTTGCACTTGAATTATCGCGGACCTTGACGGGTGATTTGTTAATTAGAGACTGGTCACAGCAAAACCGGAATTATTTTACTGCGGTAAAAACAGAGAAGACGATGATGTTCATCATCCTGACGTTGATCGTTGCCGTTGCAGCATTCAATCTGGTTTCTACCCTAGTGATGACGGTCACGGATAAGCAAGCCGATATCGCTATTTTGCGCACTTTGGGTGCTTCTCCGGGGGCGATTATGAAGATTTTTATGATTCAGGGCGGCATCGTCGGATTGATCGGAACAGCGCTTGGAGTTGGTTTTGGCGTGCTGGTATCATTGAATATTGACGTCATCGTTCCATTTATCGAACGGCTGCTGGGTGTTGACTTGCTTCCCCGTGATTTGTATTTTGTCAGCGCCTTGCCATCAGATTTGCGTTGGCCAGATGTTATTCAAATCAGTGTGATGGCAGTGGTCTTGGCATTTATGGCGACGATTTATCCAAGCTGGCGTGCTGCAAGTATTAAACCAGCGGAGGCTTTGCGCTATGAGTAACTTAAATAATCAAAACGAAAAGCTGGTACTGAGCTGTTTCGGATTAGGGAAAACGTTTAACGAGGGCGTTGAAGCCGTTCATGTATTGCAGAACATCGACTTACGTGTGCATTCCGGAGAGCGCATCGCCATCATCGGTGCTTCCGGATCAGGGAAATCTACCTTGCTGCATTTACTCGGTGGGCTAGACACGCCAACAACAGGTGAAGTAAATCTGCGCGGTGAAAATCTCGCTGCCATGAGTGAGGCTATGCGGGGAACCATGCGGAACCGTTCACTGGGTTTTGTGTATCAGTTCCATCATTTGTTACCGGAGTTTTCTGCTTTGGATAATGTCGCGATGCCGCTGCTAATACGCCGGATTCCGCGACAAGAGGCGCAACACCAAGCCAATGCGATCTTATCCCGAGTTGGATTGGGACACCGAGTGAAACATGTGCCGGGTGAGCTATCAGGTGGTGAACGCCAACGTGTTGCATTGGCGCGCGCGCTGGTTACTCAGCCCGCCTGCGTTCTTGCTGACGAACCTACTGGAAACCTCGATGGCGGGACGGCAAATCAGGTGTTTGAACTCATGTTGGAACTCTCGGAAACGCTTGGAACTGCTTTTGTTATCGTCACCCACGATGCTGAACTTGCAAAGCGCTGCGATCAAGTTTATCGGTTGACATCAAGTGGATTGTCATTGCATCCGGTTTCAGCGCCATCTGTTGTTGCAGGGTAGAGCTTTTTATGAAATCTCGTCATCAGAGATCTTTCAGACAGGTAGCAATCAGCAAAAAACCTTTGTTTTTGATGCTGTGTACTGCATTAATCTCATTCAATGCATGTGCGACTAACGATTTGGTTTTGCAAATGGAAACTTCATTGGGGCAGAGCTATAATCCATTTCGTTTCTACAACGGGCAGACGAATGGTGTTCAGACAATTTCACACCAAACTGATACTGTTGAGGGCGCCGATTTGCGCGCTGGCATTGTCATTCCGGTCGTGTCAGATGACACTAAACTGATTCTGACTGGATCTTTGGGAAAACGTCGTTACCTTGAGGATACGACGCTTGATCATTTGCAAGGTGGTGTGGATGCGGATTTTCAATGGGTAGCAAGTAGATTGTTGAGTGGTCGTGTCAACGTTGGGGAGGGGCGTCATCTTTTTAATTATATTAATGGTGGGCTGACCGAAAAAGATATTGAGCATGACAAAAATGCTGGGATAGAAGTCAATGTCAAGGTGACTGATAGCTGGTCATTGATGCCTAAGCTTTTTTACTCGCAGCTACAGTACGATCTTCCTGTGAACCAACTGTACGATAATAAACAGGACGGTAAACAGTTAGGTTTGCGTTATTTCTCACCGACGGGATCTAGTATCGAAGGCGGTGTGCGTGTTTCAACGACCAATTTCACGGACCGTAATCCTGCTCAGGTCGCTTTTTATGATTTACCCTTTGTCGAAAGTAAAGTGAAGCCAGAATATGATACCCAGTACAAAGAAACTGAGTATTATTTCGATGCCGAGTGGAGATACAGCGTCAAGACGACAACAAGCGCCCATGTAGGCACAGTGCAACGACACTACAGTACTTACAACAACCTTGATACACATTTATCAAATGCGATTCTCCGCACGACGTATCGCTATTCTCCACAATTAAGACTTGATCTTCAGCTGTATGATCAACCATTCCCCATTGTCGATCCGAGCATTCTGTATGTCGCCAGCAAGGGGTTGCGATTCGATGCCTTATGGTTATATTCCGACAAATTGCAATTCAACACTTCTGCTGTCATTCAAAATAGTTCCCAAGTCTACATTCCTGGTGTCCCAACGAATGGTGGCATTGCGCAGACGAGCCGAATGAAGCGCATTGGTTTTGGTGCGAGTTATGAAATCGAACGTGGTTTTAGACTATTTGCCGATAGTTTCTTTGAAAAAGACAGAGGTGATGTTCCGTCTTTAAATGTTGGTCAGTCAGTCATCAAGCTAGGCATTGAATATACATTTGAAAATCTTCCAGGTAGTGCTGCGCGCATGAATTTGCAACGGTATCAGGACTACTTAAGTACATCACCGGCGGTCCGATGATATCGCTCTATAAGAAACTTAGTCGTTTTGCGGCCCGTCATTTCGCTCAGCGATGGCTGCCTTTGCGTAAGGGGCGAGGGGTAGTAAGTTTTACTTTTGACGACGTTCCTGCGAGTGCCTGTCAGGAGGGCGCGCAGCTTCTGGAAAGCTACCATGCGAGAGGCACTTTTTATGTATGTGGTGGTTTAACTGATGGCATTGAGCAAACCCAGCCATGTCATAGCGTTCAGGCGCTACAACGGTTGGCAGAAAATGGCCACGAGATTGGTTGTCACACGTTTTCTCATACGAATTGTGCAAACGCCAGTATGGCGTTACTTGATGAGGATTGGCGCAAGAATCAAGACTTTTTTGAGAAAAACGAGCTGATCACCTCGGGTTTTGCATTCCCTTTTGGTGCCTATGATCTACCTAGTAAATTATCCGCGTCCAAATTATTTTCATATAGCCGTATTACAGCTGGTGGAACGCAAGTCGGGCGCGCTGATTTAAACGCGCTTCGTGCGCAGGCTTTATATGCTGATTCAACTGAGGCCGATACGATACTGGCATTAATTCAGCAAACGGCAACGGAGGGCGGCTGGTTGATTTTTTATTCGCATGAAGTCACTGCAACGCCTGGTCTGTGGGGTACAACGCCTGAACAATTAGAATCTGCGTTACGTATCGCCAGACAACTGTCGTGTGAAATTTTGCCTGTCCAAAAAGCAATCGAGTATTTCAAAAACTAGTATGGTGTGTCTGTCTCCATACGCGGATGTAGATGTTTACGGACACTGGGGCCATTGTTTTAAACGCCATCTTTTCGTTTTATTCGCTTTAGTTTGATCTAAAATTTTCACCACTTTTTGTTTCATTTTGATTAGGGAAACCATGAGTCAACAAAGCCAGTTTCGCCTGCTGACACAACGTCGTTTTGCTCCATTTTTCTGGACACAATTTTTGGGCGCGTTCAATGATAATGTTTTTAAGACGGCGTTATTAACGATTTTAACTTTTGATGCTCTTAACTGGACCAAGTTAGACATTGGTTTATTAAATCAATTAATTCCGGGTCTTTTTATCCTCCCTTTTGTGTTGTTCTCGGCAACATCTGGTCAATTGGCTGATAAGTTTGAAAAAGGAGGTATGGCACGGAAAGTAAAGCTGCTCGAAATCGCCATTATGTGTCTTGCGGCTTACGGGTGGATGACGCACGATATTTGGGTTTTGGTAGCAGGTATTGCGGGAATGGGTATCCATTCAACATTATTTGGGCCAGTAAAGTATGCCTATTTGCCTCAGCATCTGGCGACAGATGAATTGATCGGTGGTAATGGCCTGATTGAAATGGGAACTTTTGTTGGTATTTTATTAGGTGAAATTCTCGGGGCGATGTTGGTTGTTCATCAGCCGTGGGGGATTGAGTTGGTTGCTTTCGGTACCATCGCCATCGCCGTACTGGGTTATCTGACCAGTTTGCGGATTCCTTACTCGCCAGCCCCAGCCCCAGACTTGCAGATTAATAAAAACCCCATTACGGAAACCATCAGAAATATCGCATTCAGCAAGCAAAATCGTCCGGTTTTTCTCTCCCTGCTTGGTAATTCTTGGTTCTGGTTTTATGGCGCTATCGTGCTAGCGCAGTTCCCGCTCTATGCAAAAAATTATCTGCATGGAGACCATAGCGTGTTTGTGTTGCTATTGACGGTTTTTTCATTTGGGATTGGATCTGGTTCTTTATTATGTGAGAAGTTGTCTGGTCATAAAGTAGAAATCGGGCTGGTTCCTTTTGGCGCAATTGGCATGTCTGTTTTCGGGTTCGAGCTTTATTTGGCCAGCGAATCTTACGTTAATGCTAGTGCAGTTGACTTATGGCACTTTATCGAACAGACGGGGAGTGTACGAATCCTATTTGATATTCTGATGCTCGGGATTTTTGGTGGACTGTATGTTGTTCCTTTGTTTGCGGTCATTCAGACACGGTGTGACCCACAGCATTTGTCGCGCACGATTGCTGGGATGAATATTCTGAATGCGTTGTTTATGGTCGTTGCTTCATTATCAGCGTCTTTGATGCTGTTGAAGGGCTTTACGATTCCACAGATATTTATGGTGACCGCCATACTGAACGCATTGGTAGCAGTTTATATCTTCAGTCTTGTTCCTGAATTTTTAATGCGATTCATCGCCTGGTTATTGATCCAGACCGCCTATAAAGTTAAGACAGTGAACGCTTCGGTTATTCCTGAAGAAGGTGCCGGAGTTCTGGTGTGTAATCACGTGAGTTATATGGATGCGATTGTGATTATGGCTTGTAGTCCACGACCGATTCGTTTTGTAATGGATTGCCGGATTTTTAAGATTCCATTTTTATCTTGGATATTTAGAACAGCGAGAGCGATTCCTATTGCGCCTGCGAAAGAAGATCCTTGGATTATGGAAAAAGCCTATGTCGATATTGCACAGGCGTTACATGAAGGTGAATTAATTTGTATTTTCCCCGAAGGAAAGCTCACCGCGACTGGCGATATCAATGCATTTAAAGGTGGCATCCGGAAGATTCTGGATCGTTCTCCGGTGCTGGTTTACCCAATGGCTTTGAAGGGTCTTTGGGGTAGTATTTTTTCCCGAGATAAAACTAATCCGTTTGAGAGAGCCTTTCGCCGGTATCCATTCTCTAAATTGGAATTGGTTGTTGGAGATGCGATGGCACCAGATCAGGTGACGCCGGTTATATTGGAAGAAAAAGTCAAAGAATTACGCGGTGATCGGCGATAAAAGAGACTAAGATGCATGCGTAAGTTGATGATCTGTGTTGATGTTTGGAAGACAGAGAAGGATGTTTCTAGTGCCTTATCTACGCTGTTTGCTGGCGGGTACTAGAAAGAACGGGGCGATGCTGAATAGGCTGCCTTGGATAGCATAAAAAAGGGATGATCAATATTTGAAGTGAACCCTTAAAGTTGGACGGCTTTTACTACGTTTTACCGGCCTGAGTTCTGTACTGTACAGGACTCAGGCCGTTTAGTTTTAACTTAATCCGGTCATGGTTGTAATAACGAATATATTCAT
>NZ_JBMPPD010000049.1:0-24844 GCF_049339825.1 Undibacterium sp. RuRC25W
CCGCATTGATGGTGTTTTGTTGTGGTTGCTGCTGTACTTGCACTTCTGGCGGCGGAATAAATGGTGGCGGTGGGGCCAACAGTTTCGGCGGCGGTGGTGGTGGCGTATCAGGTGGCGGTGGCGGAGGTTTTACCTCTTCCACGATTTTAGTCTCCATTGGCTTTTGGATGATCTGAACGATCTTGGTCCCTAAGCCATTGAGCAGTGCATACAACAGCACTAAATGAAATGCTAAAACCAGCCCCATGCCGAGGAACTTCTTACCTGGCTCTTGCTGGCGATTTGAAAAATCCATTAAAACTCCTCCCGAACCACAAGTTCTACTTCTACTATTTGACCCAAGTCAAAACGTCTCACACAAAAAAATAATTATAAATGTTACCGCGCACTGTACGGGACACAAATTAAACAATGACACGCAAAACCATTTATTAATTTACTGATAGAGGAAACACCAAAATATAAGTCGTGTTTTTAACCAAAAACGACTCACACAATTTTGCACCCATCTATTTTCTATCGTCCAATTTGCAGAATATGGAATGACAAGCGATAACAAAAAATCCACATCTTATTCTAATAGCTTATTTCTACTTACATTTGCCTATTTTTGTCATTTATCTCGCAAGATAAAACAATCTCAAAAAAAATGTACGTGAAGCATTTTAGAAGCGGCGACAAAAGAACGACTCACAAAAGCACCGATAACACGTGCATTGGCGAGCTTTGTTACAACCAACAAATCAACGTAACTTAATGTAAATAAACTTTATTTTTGCATTTATTTTTGAAAATTTTTGCGCCAAAATTTTCCAAAGGCGCATAAAACCATTTCCAGATACCAACTGTCAATACTTTAGCCGCCTTGGTTCGCGAAAAAACAACAGAGCGCATTTTGCCAAAAAAAAAGAATAAAAGGAAATGCATATTTTTGTGCCTTGCAGCATAAATTTGGTGCAAGACTAGCCGATACGTTGCCAATTTCCGTGAAATTTGCTGTTTAGAGAGGAAAAACAAATAATATTTCTTTTTATGCACTATGCAACAATAAAACTGGCTTAAATTTAGTCGCCTCAAGATAGATTTTTAATGCAGGACCGCAAAAAAAAATATGTCTAACGATCAAAAGATCCATTTCCGCGCTGAATAAAAAAAATTTGCCCATTTTCAGTGCAAGTAAAAAAATGAAAAATATGTATAGAGGCTCCCTTGTAAGCAAAACATCAGTTAAGGTAACGGCGCATCAGACACACCGTTCCTCAGAAACAGGTAAGCAGGAGTATTAGCAGCATGAAATTTCACGTTTCATTTCAACAAAATCAGATCCACCCAGTACAATCGCCCTCCATGCTAAAAAGTACTTGTCGCCGCGTTATCGACTCATTACTGGCACTCTCTTTTTTGCTGTGCGCCCCCCCACCAGTCATGGCACAAAACGCAACGGGCACGGTAGATGCAGCGACTCAGCCCACATTCGCTGATCCCAATAAAGTATTGAGGACCATTTTTCCCGTAGCTGAAACCGGATTTGATCCGGTTGGTGTCCGTGATTTATATTCGCATGCCATTGTTGAGGTCGTGTTTGAACGTTTATACGGCTACGACTATTTAGCCAGTCCAGCAAAGATTATTCCGCAAACAGCAGATGGACTACCTGACATTTCAGTCGATGGAAAAACCTTTACCATTAAGTTAAAAAAAGGCATTTATTTCACGCCTGATGATGCGTTCAAAGGAAAAAAACGCGAATTAACTATGAATGACTATATCTATTCGATTAAGCGTCTGATGGACCCTCGGGTCGCTTCTGCCCACAGTTGGCTTTTTGAGCAAAAGATCGTTGGTCTTGATGAAATAGTCGCCAAGGCTAAAAAGACGGGTAAATTTGATTACGATGCAAAAATTCCGGGGATAGAAGTTCTCGATAAATATACCGTACGGCTACACCTACTACGCCCTGACTTTAATTTAACCATGATCTTCTCGCATCCAGCAACATCCGCAATGGCACGTGAGGTGGTCGATAAATACCAAGATGTACAAGGCCTGGTGATGGCTAACCCTGTTGGCACTGGGCCCTATAAGGTCACAGAATGGGTGCGTGGCTCAAAAATTATCTTAGATGCGAAACAAGACTATCGCAGCGTTTATTGGGATTTTCAAGGCGGTAATAATGCAGAAGACAAAAAAATTACCGCAGCAATGCATGGCAAACGCATCCCGCAAATTGGGCGCATTATTATTAGCGACGTACTAGAAGACCAATCGCGTTTACTTGCATTCCAAAAAGATGAAATTGATCTATTTCAGCTTTATGGCGGCCTCGCACCGCAAGTCCTTCACGATGGAAAGTTAAAACCTGAATTTCAACAAAAAGGAATCCAGCTTTCACGCATTGTCGACCCAGAGTTGACGGTTTACTATTGGAATATGCGAGATCCAGTTTTTGGCGGTTTTTCTAAGGAAAAAATAGCTTTACGTCGTGCCATTGCAATGGCACACAATGTGGAAGATGAAAATCGCATCGTTGAGAATGGCGAGGCAGTTCCACTCGAATACCCTATTCCACCCGGTGTCGTCGGCTACGACCCAGAGTATAAGAGTAGCATTCAATATGATCCCGTTGCTGCAAATGCCCTATTAGATAAGTTTGGGTATAAAAAAGGGGCTGATGGCTACCGACATTTACCTGATGGCAAACCCTTTTATATTAATTACACGTCACAAACAGAATCACGTGGTCATTTGCAGGCAGAGGTCTGGAAAAAAACCTATGACAGCATCGGCATAAGGATGAATGCTGACTTCCGCCCCTTTGCTGAAATCCTTAAGGCGGAGAAGGAGTGCCAGCTAACACAACGGATTGCACCGTGGATTGCTGACTACCCCGACGGCGACAATTTCATGCAGCTATTTTATGGTCCGAATATTCATCTCAATAATAACGGGTGTGTGGCAATTCCTGAATACGATAAGCTTTATGAACAGTCGCAAAAATTACCCGCAGGCCCTGACCGCGATGTGCTGTACCACAAAATGGCGCGCATCATGGAGGTCTACTCCGCACAGCGCATCGGCTATGCCCGCTACCGCAATATGCTGTCACAACCACGTGTCATTGGATACAAAAAACATCCGGTCATGATAACGGAGTGGATGTATATCGACATTGATAAAAATAAATAATGGATAAAAATAATAAACAATGCACTCACTAAATGATGAACTCACTAAGTAATTGAGTAATTAAGTACACAATTCTTTGAGTAACGACGTAACGCATCAATTAACGGACGTATCACACTGTACTTCGTAAAGCGAAGTTTACAATGTAGCAGCAAAGACGTCTGTTCGTATTCCAGCGAATGACACAATACATAAGTATCAAACCAAGAGTCAAAGCGAGATCCTCTCATGATTGCCTATATCATCCGCCGTTTATGGCAAATGGCACCGACCATGCTCGGCGTTATTTTGCTGGTATTTTTCCTGTTTAACTGGGTGGGTGGCGACCCCGCCTATATTCTTGCAGGAAAAATGTCCAACCCTGCACAAATTGCCAATATCCGCCAACAACTGGGAATCGATCAACCATACTATATCCAGCTATGGATTTTCATTAAACAAATTGTGACCTTTGATTTCGGAAATAGCTGGAGTACAGGTGAGCCAGTGTCATCCATTATTTTGACACGCCTCGGACCCTCAATGACGATTTTGCTCCCTTTAACCGTTTTAGAAACACTGACTGCGATTGCACTCGCGCTAGCAATCGCATTCCGTCGGGGCTCATTCACTGATCGCGCTGTCATGATTGCCTGCACCATGGGTATGTCCGTCAGTATTTTGGTATACATCATTGTTGGCCAATATTTTTTCGCGTATCAATTCAGTTTTTTTCCAGTGCAAGGTTGGGGAAATAGCTTCACTGAAAATTTATTTAAGTTCTCAGCGTTGCCGATCCTAATCGGACTCGCTGTCAGCGTCGCACCAAGTCTACGTTTATTCCGCACGTTTATTCTGGATGAAGTGAACCAGGACTATGTTCGTACTGCACGTGCAAAAGGCGTTTCCGAGCATCGTATCAAATGGGTACATGTACTGCGGAATGCTGCCATTCCCATCATTACCTATGTGATGTCCAACCTTCCCGCTTTGTTAATTGGCGCATTTTTAATCGAGCGTTTTTTCTCCATACCTGGCATCGGGCGCGAAGTGATCCTTGCGGTTGAACGCAGCGACTTTCCGGTAATTAAAGCGATTACTGTCTACGTCGCTGCAGCCACAATGCTCTTTAACTTGTTGACCGATCTTCTGTATCAAGCAGTTGATCCACGCGTTCAATTGAAATAGGAATAGAACATGAATCAAACGCTTCAACAATCGCTATCGACGAACGCGGCACCACAAGAACAAACATCACCGGGATTATGGGCGCTGGCATGGCGCCGTCTCAGAGCGGATAAAGTCGCCATGATTGCCTTGGCGATCGTGGCAGCGTTTCTTGCAACGATTCTACTTTCATCAACAGGTCTCATTGCTGCTGATTGGGAACAAGAAACGGCTGTTTCTTACGCACCGCCAACGTGGACCGCCAGTAGCACAGAATTCATAGACAATACTGCCGCTATCGCACAATCGACCGGTACACCATCCGCTAAAGCAACTGTTGCAGATAATCCGCTCGACCCTTTGCGCGATGTAATTAAAAGCTTACGTCAGCAAGAACATGGCGCGTCCAATACCGTACAGAATGACTATGGCATCGTCGATCCGTTAGAAAAAGAAATGACAGAAATTAGGCTAGCTCAGGCTAAATCCGGCAAAGCCAAAGTAACGACTCGTGCTGTAACGCTGCCATTTGGTGCGGATAAATGGGGTCACGACATCATCAAAAAAACGATCAAAGGTGCAGAGACGTCGATTTTGGTCGGGATTATTGCAGCATTTTTGGCTACCTTATTAGGAACCATATTTGGCGCAGTCGCTGGGTATTTTGGTGGGCGCACCGATGACCTATTCAATTGGTTCTATAGTATTTTTACCTCAGTGCCCTACCTGCTACTGATTTTATCTGTCGCCGCTGTGCTCCAACAAAAAGGGATTTCAACCATTATCCTGATCCTTGCACTGACCGGATGGACGGGGCCATTCAGATTAATGCGTGCAGAATACATGAAGCATAAAACACGTGAATACGTCTGGGCAGCAGATGCAATTGGCGCTTCACACTGGCGAAAAATGTTCGTTCATATTTTTCCAAATGTCAGCCATGTAGCATTAGTGCAGGTGTCAATTCTGGTAGTGGGTTTTATTAAGTCAGAGGTTATTCTGAGTTTTCTTGGTTTTGGTGTACCAGTGGGAACCGTTTCGTGGGGCAGCATGCTCAATGAAGCACAGAATGAACTCATCCTCGGCAAGTGGTGGCAGTTGGTAGCAGCAACCGCAGCAATGGCAGTGTTAGTCACCGCCTTTTCTCTGTTTACCGATGCCTTGCGCGATGCGCTTGACCCTAAGCTGAAATAAGGATCAACATGAACAAGATTTCATACCTCCCCTCCCCTATTCTACTGAAGGTAGAAAACCTGCGCATCTCTTTTCGCGTGACAAAAAAAGAGAGCGTCGAAACTGTCAAAGGTATTTCATTTGAAATTCCTTACAATACAACCGTTGCATTAGTGGGCGAATCAGGCAGCGGTAAGTCTGTCAGCTCGCTTGCTGTCATGGGGCTGTTGCCACGAGACACATCTACTATTTCTGGTGACAGTGAAATTACTTTTGAAGGAAAAAGTTTACTAACGTTGAGTGTCGATGAACGGCGTCAATTATGCGGCAAAGATATCTCGATGATCTTTCAGGAACCGATGACCTCACTCAACCCCGTATTTACGGTTGGGTTTCAGATTGCCGAGGTATTGCACCTACATATGAATATGGATGCAAAACAAGCGCGCGCTCGTGCGATTGAGCTGCTCGAAGAAGTCGGTATTCCTGATCCAAAAAATAAGATCGATGCCTATCCTAGTCAGATGTCGGGTGGACAGCAACAGCGCGTCATGATTGCGATGGCAATTGCGTGCGAACCAAAGTTATTGATCGCCGACGAACCAACTACCGCCCTCGATGTCACCATTCAAAAACAGATTATCGATCTGATTAACGCCTTGCGTATCAAACGCCAGATGTCTGTATTATTTATCACGCACGATTTAGCGTTGGTCGGCGAAATTGCGGATCATGTCGTTGTGATGCGTCATGGTGAAATACGCGAAGCGGGATCCGTTGAGCAAATTTTTGAGCGCCCCACTGACACATACACACAAGCCTTGTTACATTGCCGTCCAAGCCTCGATAGACGACCATGGCGCCTCCCTGTCATTAGTGACTTTATGAACAATAACGGGGTATTACCGGAACAAAAAGAACGTACTCGCGGCCTCTCAGGTAACGAAGAAATTATCCTCGATGTAAAAAATCTTAGTATGAGTTTTTATACGCGCGAAGGATTTTTTGGCAAAAAAGAATTTAAAGCCGTTGATCAGGTGTCATTTAAACTGGCACGTGGAAAAACACTGGGTGTGGTTGGCGAATCCGGCTCTGGCAAGACCACCGTTGGCTTGAGTCTACTACGCCTGCATCAGGCGACGGGTGGGCAAGCAATGTTTGATGGCAAAGACATTCTGTCCATGTCAAACAAAGAGTTTTTACAATACAAGCGCCGTATCCAAATTATCTTTCAAAATCCTTACGCCTCCCTCAATCCACGCTTCACTATCGGACAAATTCTGATGGAGCCAATGCTGATTCATCGCATTGGAAATAGCGATGGCGAACGCGCAAAGCTGGCGCAACAATTACTCGACAAAGTCGGACTTCCCGCTGCAGCATTCCATCGCTACCCACATGAGTTTTCTGGTGGTCAGCGTCAGCGTATAGCGATTGCGCGATGCCTAACGATGAAACCTGAGGTGCTCGTATGCGATGAGTCGGTATCGGCGTTAGATGTTTCGGTGCAAGCACAAGTACTAAATTTATTACAGGATCTACAAGAAGAATTCGGCCTGTCGTATATCTTCATTTCGCACGATTTGGCCGTTGTAAAATATATTGCTGATCAAGTCATGGTGATGAACAAAGGTAAAGTAGTAGAACTGGCGAACGCGGATGACTTATATCACCACCCGCAACAGGCTTACACCAAAACCTTGCTTGGCGCCATTCCGCGTGGATTGCAGCATGCCTAAAACTCTCGCACTGATCCGATCTTTTCAAACTATCTCACCTCTCATTAAACAACAATTGGCTGACAGCTTGAATGATTATTTAGCAAGATGCCAATAAGTTAAGATAATATTGACAACATCTATATTGAATGTCCTTGATCAATCCGCACGCGAAGTTGTCACAAGTAAAGCAATCAACAATGGATAAACCGATAACCATAGTATGGAGCCACGATTGGAGTCTTTAAAAAAATTATTCGCAGAATTGACACCAGCGGTCGATTTTTGTTCGATGCGGATTGTGGATGAGCGTAGTGAAGATATCAGCGTGCGACAAAACATCTTGCAACCTTTGACCAGCGCTCGCAGTCACGGCGCCATGATTTCAGTCATACATCAAGGTGGTTATGGCTACGCGGCAACCAGCGATTTGTCGCGCAACGGCATCCAACAAGCAATCAGACGTTCAAGCAACTGGGCAAAAATAAGTGCGGGTAAGTCAGTCACGGATTTTAGTGCCATCCCCCAATCTGCAGCACAAGGAACATATCAGGGGCCGGCATCAAAGCCATGGTCCAGAGCAGATATGATTGGACTGTTAATGCAAGAGTCAGCAACATGTCATATTGACGACCGTATTGTCGACTGGGGTGCCGCTGCGACGAGCATTCGTACAGACCAATGGTTTTTCAGCAGCAACGGCGCTGATATCTACCAGCACTTTGATTACCTGATTCCCAACATCAGCGTTACGGCCCACCATGGAAACGAGACGCAGACACGCACACTTGGTGGTCAGTACAATGGTTTTTGCCATCAAGGAGGCATTGAAATCTTACAGCAGGCAGGATTTTATGGGGCGGGGATAAAGATCGCACAAGAGGCCATCGATCTATTAAGCGCCCAAAATTGTCCTTCTGGCCACATGGACTTATTATTACTGCCAGAACAAATGATGTTGCAAATTCACGAATCAATCGGGCATCCCCTAGAACTGGATCGGATTCTTGGTGACGAGCGTAACTTTGCCGGAACCAGCTTTGTCACGCCAGAGATGTTTGGACATTTTCAATATGGTTCAGCACTACTGAACGTCACACATGACCCGCAGAGAGCGGAAGAGTTCGCCAGTTATCGCTGGGATGATGACGGAACCCCAGCCGAAAAAACTTGGTTGATTAAGGATGGCATCTTGCAACGCCCTCTTGGCAGTGCGCTCTCACAGGCACGTTCAGGGATGGCAGGTTTGGCGAACTCGCGTGCCTGCGACTGGAATCGGCCTCCGATCGACAGAATGGCAAATTTAAATATTGAACCTGGCGAAAGTAGCTTGCAACAGATGATTGCGTCTGTCGAACATGGCGTTCTCATGAATACGAATGTGTCTTGGTCGATTGATGACTCTCGCAATAAGTTTCAATTCGGCTGTGAATACGGGCGTCTAATTGAAAACGGTGAACTCACTGGTCTGATTAAAAATCCAAATTATCGTGGTATTTCAGAGAGCTTCTGGCGTTCACTAAAAATGGTCGGTGATGCCTCGACATACGCAGTCATGGGAACGCCATTTTGTGGCAAAGGAGAACCCTCTCAAGTCATCCGCGTTGGTCACGCATCACCAGCGTGCTTATTTGACCAAGTTGAAGTATTCGGTGGTGAATTATGATGCAGGATTATTTTCGCCAATTGGTATCCTTTCTTCAGTCTCAGATTACTCCGTCTGAGCAATTTACGTGCTGGTTATCCGCTGAAGAAACTGATTTCGTCCGATTTAACCGCAGTGCAATCCGACAACCCGGTCACGTTGCGCAAATCATCTTGCGCGTGCAACTGCTCATCGGTCGTAGACATGCCAGCAGCAGTGTCAATTTATGCGACCAGATGGAGCAGGACTATAGTGCGCTGATTGAAACATTGGCCCTCTTGCGTGAACAACTAAGGGATTTGCCAGAAGATCCACACTTGCTCATGACAACAGAAGTTCGCCATTGCAGCCATATCCAGAGGTCATCGCTACCACCGACTCAAGATATGGTGAATGAAATTCTGGAAGCAGCACGCGGACTCGATATGGTTGGCATCCTAACTACTGGGACCCAATACCGTGGATTTGCGAACTCACAGGGACAACAAAATTGGTTCGAAACACACAATGTCAATGTTGACTGGAGCTTGTTCCATTCAGGTGATAAGGCAGTCAAGTCGAACTATGCCGGTTTTGAATGGGATACCAAAGAATTTCAGCAAAAATTTGATGCTGCCAGAAAGCAACTTGCGTTATTCGCGTTGCCTGCAATCAGCATCCCACCTGGGAGCTACCGCGCCTATCTGACACCAACAGCACTCAATGAACTGCTAATGATGCTGAACTGGGCTGGTTTTTCTGAAAAATCCTTGCGTACGCACCAGAGTTGCCTGCGTCGGTTACAAGCGAAGGACGTCAGTCTGCATACGGATGTTTATCTTAGCGAAGACAGTCTCGCTGGCTTGGAGCCTGTTTTTCAGTCGCAAGGTTTTATCAAGCCAGATTCCATCGAACTCATTCGGGCTGGCGAGCTATGCGGCAGCATGATTTCGCCACGTACAGCAAAAGAATACGGCATTCAAAGCAACGGCGCTAATCCCGATGAGTCGGCTAAGTCCTTACGGATGCGGGGTGGAACGATACCCATGAATGAGGCGTTACAACAATTAGGAACCGGCATCTATATCAGTAACTTGTGGTACCTGAATTTTTCAGATCGCACCAATTGCCGTATTACCGGGATGACTAGATTTGCCAGTTTCTGGGTAGAAAATGGTGAAATCAAAGCTCCACTCAACGTCATGCGCTTCGATGAATCGCTTTTCAGGATCCTAGGCGACGATCTTGTCGCATTAACCCAGGAGACGGAAACCATCATGGATGATCGCTCTTACGGTGAGCGACATACCGGTGGCGCTATCTTGCCGGGGGTCTTACTTAAAGCAATGCGTTTTGTGCTGTAACTGTCTGCGGGATCAGTATCAGAGCTGCTTTATCTGCTATTCTGCTGCGCGTTGAGAATACGCTAACAAGACATCGGTGCGGCATTGTTATTGCTACACCTACAATCGTAAATCGGACGGTCGTGCGATTTACGATTAAATATACCATATTGAATCTAAATCAAAAAAATAGGGACAGGTATCACATCGAACCTAGCTTTGATACTCGTTATACAGAAAGGATTTGTTTCAATATGATGAACTTAGTATTTGCCCGATTCGCGCTTAACAACTACAATTCCGTCCTATTGTCGTGAATCTGATTGAACGGAAGCAATAAACATCTGTCGATAATGACTTTAACCACTGCAGCATGGTGGACAAAAGCGTTTCAGATGAGTTCTGACAAGGATGTACGAACAAGGTTTCGCTCACATAGGAATCCTGAATTAATTAGGTAGGTCTTACGCAAATCTGCCACAGCGGCATGAAGGAAACGTTTGTGCGAGGCCTATGAGTAAAGCTTGAGTGATGCTGCTGAAACCGAAAAGGCTGGCAACCGCACTACAAGCAAAAACCACAGTGTAATATTAACGCGGTTCTTGAAGGCTTTTTGCTCTGCAGCCCGCATCAGTATTACGAAAATACCTGGAGTCAACATGGCATTTCTGCAAGGCAAAAAAATTCTGATCACTGGTCTGCTGTCCAACCGCTCTATCGCTTACGGTATTGCGCAGGCTTGCAAGCGCGAAGGCGCTGAGCTGGCATTCACCTACGTAGGTGAACGCTTTAAAGACAGAATCACCGATTTCGCTGCAGAATTTGACAGCAAACTGGTGTTTGATTGTGATGTCGCCAGCGACGAACAAATTGACGCCGTTTTCAAAGATCTCGGACAACACTGGGATCACCTCGATGGCCTCGTGCATGCGATTGGCTTTGCACCACGTGAAGCGATTGCGGGTGAATTTCTGGACGGATTTTCACGTGAAGCATTCCGTATCGCGCACGACATCTCTGCATACAGTTTCCCAGCGATGGCAAAAGCAGCACTGCCAATGTTGCGCGAAGATTCTGCTTTGCTGACCTTGTCCTATCTCGGCGCCATCCGTGCAATCCCTCACTACAACACCATGGGCTTGGCCAAGGCCTCATTGGAAGCATCTGTACGCTACCTAGCTGAAAATCTTGGTAAAAAAGGGATTCGTGTCAATGGCATTTCCGCTGGCCCAATCAAAACACTGGCAGCCAGTGGCATCAAGGACTTCGGCAAACTCTTAGGCTTTGTGGCCGAACATGCACCACTTCGCCGCAACGTCACGATTGAGGATGTCGGCAACACAGCCGCCTTCTTGTTATCCAATCTGGCTAACGGTATCACTGGTGAAATCACCTACGTTGACGGTGGATTCTCACATGTAATGGGTCTGAACGCTGAATCCTACAGCCAGTAATCCAGCAAGTCATCGGAATCACATTACGGAATAGAAAAGCTGCAAGTAATTGCAGCTTTTTTTCTTTGGGATACGAGGGTGGTAATCAAGTTTCAATCCTATGCCAATAAAGATCCATCAGGAAAAAATCATCGGACTAAATGCTTTTGCTGCAATCGCAATCATGTCACCGACTTTCATTCGCTCCGCTTCATCCTTTGCTGCAATCACCTCAACAATATCTTGCCCGACCAGCAGTGACAAAACATAGATAACATCCTCTTTACGAATTGCCAGCACTTGTGCTTGCAATTGGAATTTGCCATGCACTTGCTGCTGCAAAAAGACGGATGATGGTGAGCCTGAACGGACGACCTTTCCATCTTCAATGACGAACACCTGCTGCGATAATTTAAATACTTCAGCGATATCGTGGCTGACCAAAATCGTCGTTAATCCAAATTCTCTGTGAAGCGCTAATAATTCATCCTGTAACTGTACGCGCAACGTCATATCCAGCGCAGACAAAGGCTCGTCAAGCAAGAGCAGTGGCGACTTACCCTTAGCGACGCCGTATAAAACACGCCCTAACGCCCGCGCCAGTGCAACGCGTTGTTTCTGTCCGCCAGATAAACTCGCCGGCAGGCGATCTCTTAATGCACTCAGGCCGCTCAATTCCAGCAAACGATTGAGTTGTGGTGAAAGCGTGTTCTTTTGGATTGACGATTGACGCATACCATACGCCAGGTTTTCTGCCACCGTGAGGTTAGGAAATAACGCATAGTCTTGAAACACGATACCAAGCGAACGCTGTTGCGGAGTTAGTGCAATTCTTTTTTGATCGTCAAACCAGATATCGCCAGCAACTTCGATGGATCCACCATCTGGATGCGTCAGTCCAGCCAACATTCTCAATACGGTCGTTTTACCCACCCCAGATGGGCCAAAGAGCGTAACAAAAGCACCGCGCTCAATCTCCATCCGGACATCCAACTGCACGCGACCCGTGGCTGCAACCAGCTCTTTGCGACATGCAATCCTGATCATGGGCTCACCATCCACGAACGAACCAGATTAGCGTGACGACGGTTGAGCAAATAGACAATCAGCAAAATACTAAAACTCAGCACAAATAGCACGCCCGCATACACATGGGCAGCAGAATAATTGAGGCTCTCAACTTCATCGTAAATCGCAATCGATGCAACCTTACTGACACCTGGAATATTGCCACCAATCATTAAAACGACACCAAATTCACCAATCGTATGCGCAAAACTTAAAACGACACCGGTCAGTATCGCTGGCTTAATATTTGGCAACAGAATGTGCGTCAGGCTGTACCAATCTGACTTACCCAGCGCGCGGGATGCCTCAAGCAAGTTGGACGGTAAATTTTGCAAGCCAGCCTGTATCGGATGAACCATAAAAGGTAAGCTGAAAATCATCGATCCAATCACGAGCCCAGCAAAACTAAAGACTAGCTTAAGATGTAAATAGTGCTCTAGCCAATGGCCAAAAGCTTGCTGTGGACTGAACGCCAAAAGTAGATAAAATCCGAGTACTGAGGGCGGCAAGACTAATGGCATACTCACCAAGGTTTCCATCACTGGCTTGAGTTTACTTTTTGTCAGAGCGATTTTGTAAGCCAACGGCACACCGCATACGATCAGCAAGCAAGTGGTAATGGCAGCTAATTTAAACGTCAGCCAGAGTGGTTGCCAATCGAGATCTGTCATAACAATTCCTCTCTTTCTGTGACGAGTTGAATTGTCATTTCATTGGACTTAATCAATGCCTCAACCTGATCGCCGATAGCTAACCGTAGACGATGTGTGGAGCGGCTAGTGATCACTGAGCTGATCATCACCCCGTTAGCGACCTCATTCGTTAATCCTTCGACGACAATGACAATACGGGTAAGAATTTTACCCGTTTCGATATCAAGAATCCGACCTGGAATACGATTACGCAGACTGATCTCACCCTGCAGATTTTTTGCAATCGCCACTTCGGTTTCTTTAAATAAAACCGTGACCTCACGCCCAGTCACCCAGGCAGCAAGTTGCCCAGGATTTCCTAGAAGCGTTGCCGACAATTGCAAGCGGCCTGCTGCGACATCCACCAGCGCCACGCTTCCATGGGTTTCAACTGCCGCGATGGTTCCAGCAATCTGGTTCATGGGAGAAGATAGCCATAGCGTTCGAAAATACTACGCGCCTTGGCCGAATATAAGAAATCATAAAATTGCTGCGAAGTTTTGGCATGATGCTCTTTGCCGTAGTTCAGTACAACCGCACCTTGTGCTATGGGTTGATAAGACGACTTTGGTATATCGCTCCACTTGCCCTTGCCTTGCATTTCCGGCGAGAGAACGACAGACTTTGCCGTAAAACCGACATCTACCGCCCCCGAATGAATATACTGGTTAGTTTGCGCTATACTCTCGCCAAAAACCAGCTTAGGTTGCAAGATCTGGTCGAGTTTAAGTGCAGTCAATACCTTCATCGTTTCACGCCCATAGGGTGCAGCCTTCGGATTTGCAACGCCAATGTGGGTGACTTGATTGCCCGTCAATATTGCTTGCCAATGGCTCAGATCAATATTTTTTGTTGTCCACAAGACTAACGCACCATATGCATACACTTTCGGCGCACCAGTCGTCATGCCATCCTTATAAAGTTTCTCAGGAAACTCCATGTCAGCGGATATAAACACATCAAAAGGTGCACCATTGCTGATTTGTGCCACGAATTTACCGGAAGAATTGATCGTCCCAAGGGCATCATTGCCGGTCTCTTGTTTAAACGCCGTGCGCAATTCCTCAAACGCATATTGCACGTTGGCGGCAACAGCCACTGAAATACTCTCAGCCTTGACGACTCCGTAAAGGCTAGATAAAAAAGCAAATAATATCGAAATAACCAGATTTTTAACTTTCAAATTCATCTCCATCGACTACACTATAGTTTAATAGCAAAATATCATGTATTTAGCCATTGTACAGTGCGTTTAAGTTGTACATGCAGCCTATCAGGCTCTCTTATCTTATTCAATCAAAGCTATGACGATATCTCTACCGCTTTCTACGACTAGTTTATCCAGTCGCTCTATTGTGAAAGCTTTCGCTGCCTTTGCAACCGTTATTTTAACGATGCTAGGAACATCCTGCGTTTCAGCCAGCAATACTGACTGCAAAACGCCATGGCCTGAATGGGAACAATTCAAACGCACCTTCATTACCACTGATGGGCGCGTAATTGATCACAGCAGCAACATCAAGCATACTGTTTCCGAGGGACAGGCTTATGCCATGTTTTTTGCGCTAACGGCCAATGACAGAAGCAGCTTTCAGAATTTATTGACATGGACAGAAAATAACCTAGCCAATGGCGACTTAACTACTCACCTGCCCGCCTGGCAATGGGGACTACGACCGGACAATAGTTGGGGAATCATCGATAACAATTCAGCTTCTGACGCCGACCTATGGATTGCGTACACACTCGGAATCGCCGGTGATGCATGGAGTGATAAACGCTACGCCGCCCTCTCTACCTTAATAGCGAAACGTATTCTCAATGAGGAAACCGCCGATGTTCCCCAACTGGGGCTAACACTTTTACCGGGCCCCCGGGGGTTCGCTTTATCCAATAACCAATGGAAGCTCAACCCTAGCTATACGCCATTGCAACTTCTGCGATGGTTTGATCACAACGACAAAGACCCGCGCTGGAAAAAACTACAGTCGTCGTCGCTCAAAATCATTCTTGGTGCATCCCCCAAAGGATATACTGCCGACTGGATACGCTATCATCCTGATCAAGGGTTTATGCCAGACCTACAAGGATCCGAACAAGGCAATGGTGGTTACAATGCTATCCGAGTTTACTTATGGGCTGGCATGCTAGCCGACAAAGATGGCGACCGTGCCACCTTACTAAAAACATTGCAGCCAATGGCAACACTGACTGCAAACAAAGGATACCCACCTGAATTTATCGATATTGTGACGGGTGAGGCAAAAAACGCCGGTAGCAGTGGATTCTCTGCTGCACTGCTGCCTTTTCTGTATGAAAGCAAAAACCTCAAAACCTTGCAGCAACAGCAATTGCGCTTGCGAGCGCAACCAATCAAATCAGACCATTACTATGACCAAGTACTTGCTCTGTTTGCACAAGGTTGGATGAACCAACGTTATCGCTTCCAAACGAACGGTACTGCAGAACTCATCTGGCAAAATAGTTGCAAAAGCAAAAATTAAGCGCCAACAGTGCAGCGTCTCAAAAAAAAGTGCGGTTTTTCTCAAAATCATGTATCATTCCGTTTTTGCACTGCAATAAATCGCAGCAAAAGAACTGTAGCATCGCAAGCCTGTGCACATCCTTAGTGGATGGTGCATGTAAAAGCCCTCCCGCCCTGCATGTCTAGTTTCACCAAAGACATCATCCCGGCGCAAAGCTTTTGTGCCGAAATCTCATTGTCGTCCGTTGTTGGATTTTCTGTGTTCATTTCGTTTGGTTGGCGCTGCATTTTTGCGCGCGTTACGTTTGCATCGCGCTAAATTTTTACGAAAGAATTCCATGAGTTTTGAAGCACTAGGCCTCCACGTTAACCTGATCCGCGCATTGACTGACTCCGGCTACACCAAGCCAACATCGGTACAAGAGCAAGCTATCCCTGCTGCGATTGAAGGTCGTGACCTGATGGTCTCCTCCCAAACTGGCTCCGGTAAAACAGCAGCATTCATGCTGCCAGCTTTACACAAATTGATTTCCGCTGAAGTTGTCAGCTATGACAGCAGCAAAACACCTAACCAAGAACGTCAATCAGCACGTTCCCGTGGTGATCGTCCACGTTTCGTCGCTGCAAAACCAAAAATGTTGGTATTGACGCCAACCCGCGAACTGGCTTTGCAAGTAACAACAGCAACTGACAAATACAGCGCTTATTCACGTCGCATTAAAGCTGTGTCGATTTTGGGTGGTATGCCTTACCCAAAACAAATGCAATTATTGTCCCGTAATCCTGAAATTCTGGTGGCAACACCAGGTCGCCTGATCGACCATATGGAATCCGGCAAAATCGATTTCTCCGAACTGCAAATGTTGGTTCTGGATGAAGCAGATCGCATGTTGGACATGGGCTTTATCGACGACATCGAAAAAATCGTTGCTGCTACACCTCCAACCCGTCAAACCATGCTGTTCTCTGCAACATTGGATGGTGTCGTTGGTAACATGGCGAAACGGATCACGACTGAACCTTTGATCGTTCAGATCGCTGGCTCTGCTAGCAAGCATGAAAACATTCAACAAAAAGTTCACTTCGTGGATGATTTGTCACACAAAAATCGTATGCTGGATCACCTGTTGCGTGACGTTTCTGTTGACCAGGCTGTCGTATTTACAGCAACGAAGCGTGATGCAGATACGATCGCTGATCGTCTGAACATCGCTGGTTTCGCTGCTGCAGCTTTGCATGGCGACATGCATCAAGGCGCACGTAACCGTACTTTGGACGGCTTACGTCGTGGTCAGATCCGCGTATTGGTAGCGACTGACGTTGCTGCCCGTGGTATCGACGTGCCAGGCATTACTCACGTATTTAACTACGATTTGCCAAAATTCCCAGAAGATTACGTTCACCGTATCGGTCGTACTGGTCGTGCTGGCCGTAAAGGTCTGGCAATTTCATTGGTCAATCATGCTGAAGGCATGCATGTTAAACGCATTGAACGCTTCACTAAACAATTGATTCCAGTCGACGTGATTGAAGGTTTTGAACCAAAGAAAACAGCAGCACCTTCACGCTCATCAACAGCGCGTAAGCCGACCGGATGGAAACCAGGCGATAGCCGCAAAACTGGCAATAACTTTGGTAGCAACAAGCCAGCACAACGCTCTTTCAGCAAACCAGCTGGTGCAGGTAACGGCAACGGTACTGGTTCCGGTCCTCGCAAAGAAGGTAGCGGCGGCTACAAAGGCAATCGTTCGAACGAAGGCAGCACTCGTCGCTCATTTGGCGACTATTGATCAGCCCAGCTGCTCAGTTAGCTGCTCAGTTAGCTGCTCAGTTAGCTGCTCAGTTAGCTGCTCAGTTAGCTGCTCAGTTAGCTGATATAGCAAATATCAGATAAGCGACATCATCAAAAAGCGATCACTCAGGTGGTCGCTTTTTTTATACTCCAGAGAATAACAATGCAACATCCATCCTAACAACAGCGGGCGTATAATCATTTTTTTGATCTCTCCACATTCGTTCTATGACAACATCTCTTGAGCCGCCTGTACGCCTGACCTCGTTCTCACATGGTGGCGGCTGCGGCTGCAAAATTGCCCCGGGCGTCTTATCTGAAATTCTGAAAAAATCCACTGGCTTTCCAGTTCCGAAAGCATTAATGGTTGGTATCGAGACATCAGACGATGCTGCTGTCTACCAACTCAATGATGAGCAAGCCCTGATTGCAACAACCGACTTTTTCATGCCGATTGTGGATGATCCGTTTGATTTTGGCCGTATTGCCGCAACCAATGCTATTTCTGACGTTTATGCCATGGGTGGCACACCGATCATGGCATTAGCCTTGGTCGGCATGCCCATCAACAAACTACCATTAGACGTCATCGGTAAGATTATCCAAGGTGGCGAATCGATTTGTGCGGAAGCGGGGATCCCCATCGCTGGTGGTCATACGATTGATTCCGTCGAACCGATCTACGGTCTAGTGGTACTGGGATTGATCCATCCATCTAAAGTAAAACGCAATGCTGACGCAAAACCAGGCGACAAATTAATTTTAGGCAAACCATTAGGTGTCGGCATCTTGTCTGCTGCGCTGAAAAAGCAAGCATTGGATGAGGCTGGTTACACCAGCATGATCACCAGCACCACCAAACTCAACCGTCCAGGTCAACATTTATCACAGTTGGCAGGTGTCAATGCGATGACCGATGTCACAGGCTTTGGCTTGCTTGGCCATTTGCTCGAAGTCTGCCGTGGTGCGAAAGTACAAGCGAACCTACGAATGAAAGACATTCCACTCTTAAGCAACGTTGAACAACTTGCAACGGAGGGATTTATCACCGGTGCGTCAGGAAGAAACTGGGCAGCCTACGGTGAAGATGTCAGGTTAAGTAACGAAATTACGCCAGCACAACAGGCTTTATTGACCGACCCACAAACATCTGGCGGCCTGCTCGTTTCTTGCGATGCCAGCGCTGTAGAGAACGTATTAGCACTTTTCCGCGAAGGTGGCTTCTTTGAAGCTGCCGTGATTGGTGATATTGTTGCAGGATCACCAATTGTTGAAGTTAACCCCTGATGTTTTTGATATTGTCCACACCATGAATCAATTAGAACAACTCAAGCAATACACCACGGTCGTCGCTGATACAGGCGACTTTCAGGCAATCAAGGCTTACACCCCACGTGACGCGACCACCAATCCTTCTCTGATTTTGAAAGCCGTTCAAAAACCAGAATACAAGCATTTGCTAGAAAAAGCCGTTGCAGATACCGCAGGTAAAACCATCGACGAAACGATCGATCATTTGCTCATCGCTTTTGGTCTGCAAATTCTGAACGAAATTCCAGGTCGCGTCTCGACAGAAACTGACGCCCGCCTCTCGTTTGATACAGAAGGAACAGTGGCTAAAGGTCGTCAATTGATCGCAATGTATGAAGCGGCCGGCATTTCTCGTGAACGCATTTTGATTAAGATTGCATCCACGTGGGAAGGTATCTGCGCAGCAGAAATTCTGGAAAAAGAAGGCATCCGCTGCAATATGACCTTGTTGTTCAGTCTGGCGCAAGCAGTCGCATGCGCAGAAGCGGGTGCTCAACTGATTTCTCCGTTCGTCGGTAGAATTTACGACTGGTATAAAGCAAAAACGGGCCAGGAAATTTTCGGCGCGGACGATCCAGGGGTGTTGTCTGTCAAACGGATCTATTCTTACTACCGTAAGTTTGGCTATAAAACAGAAGTCATGGGCGCAAGTTTCCGCAACACCTCACAGATTCTGGAACTGGCGGGTTGTGACCTATTGACGATCAGTCCTGATTTATTACAAAAACTGGCTGACTCAAGTAGTACCGTCACACAAAAACTGAGCAAAGAGCTGGCTCAACAATCCGATGTCACTCAAATCGACATGAATGAAAAAGTGTTCCGCTTCCAGTTGAATGAAGATGCGATGGCAACAGAGAAATTATCAGAAGGTATCCGTGCGTTCTGCGCTGATACGGTCAAGCTGGAACAATTGATTATTGCGCTCCGCTAATTCAATCAATTCCATTCAAATCAGCATCGTCTGACAACATAGGGATAGCTTCGCTGTCCCTATTTTTTGTTTGGCGAACAGGATCACACACCATTACCTTATTAAATGCCATGAAGAAAATTCTTGACCTTAACACATGGAATCGTCGCGAGCATTACGCTTTTTTCTCAGCGTTAAGTGAGCCATTTCACGGCATCATTGCTGACGTCGACTGCACAAAAGCGTATGCCTATTGCAAGCAAGAACAGCAGTCTTTTTTCTTGTATTACCTGCACAAAACGCTCAAGGCCATCAATCAGACTCAAGCCATGCGTTATCGGATTGAAGATCAGCAAGTCGTCATCTATGACACGATTCATGTCAACGCCACGATCAGTCGTGCTGATCAAACTTTCGGCTTTTGTCCTATTTATTTTAAGGAGGATTTTGCAGAATTTGCCACTGCAGCTTATGCAGCAATGCAAATAATCAAAGAGAGTAGCGGTTTATGTTTTAACGACGAATGCGCACGGAATGATGTGATTCATTTCTCTGCCATGCCATGGATCAAGTTCAGCGGCATCACGCATGCACGTCAGCTTGACGGACGTGATAGCGTACCAAAAATCTCCGTAGGAAAATGTGCGCCGCAAAATGGGAAAATGCTGATGCCGGTAGGAACCTTTGTTCATCACGGGTTAGTCGATGCCTACCATGTGCATCAGTTTCTTGAAAAATTACAAAAGGAACTTGAGGCTTAAGCTCACACCTCACCAGCCAGCGTTTTTTCGACGCCACGGTTTGCCAATTGATCCGCACGCTCGTTACCTGGATGCCCAGTATGGCCACGCACCCAGCGCCAATCTATTTTATGCATTGACCGCGCAGCATCTAAGGCTTGCCATAAGTCGACATTTTTGACAGGTGCTTTAGAGGCAGTTTTCCAGCCCTTCGCCTTCCAGCCACTAATCCATTCAGTGATACCTTTGAGAACGTACTGACTATCAGTATGCAAAGTGATGTCACACGGACGTTTAAGCGCGCCAAGTGCTTGAATCACGGCCATGAGCTCCATGCGGTTATTTGTGGTTTCTTTTTCCCCGCCACATAACTCTTTCTCTTTATTACCCGCCACTAACAGTGCGCCCCAGCCACCAACGCCGGGGTTTCCTTTGCATGCACCATCTGTATAAATTTCAATTTTATCCATGTTTTATTTTTGCTTTGTTTTTACTTTGTTTTTACTTTGTTTTTACTTTGTTTTTACTTTATTAGCGACGACAACGGCGTTTCCCCTCGCCAGACGCTTTTGTTTCCATGCAGGTCCGATGAGGTGCATGCCTCGCACACGTTTGACCGCCTGCACCATATACACGGCACCTAGGTAAGGCCACCATTTCTTTCCTGCATTTTCCATAAAATGGAAGCGTTGCAGCCATTTTTCAGAACGGCATGGTGGAACGTAGCATCCAAAAGTATGTTCACCAATTTCCATGCTTAATAATTTAAGCCAATCTTTCATCCGCGTAAAACTAATAAATTCACCTTCTTGCGGCAAAAAATAATGCTTGTTGAGTCGCCCCGCAGCCTGCCTTACTCCCCAGAAGCTCGCCTGATTGAAACCACTGATGATGACGCGACCTTCTGGTATCAATACCCGCTCTACTTCGCGTAACAGCTGATGTGGCTCATTGGCGAATTCCAACACATGCGGCAAGACGACCAAGTCAATACTCTGAGTTTCAAACGGCAACTCAGAAAAATCATGGACGACGACAACCGGACGTTGGGGTACCAGAAGAGATGATCCGGAAGGCGCATTTCCGACAGCATTGGTCAGCCAGCGGTTGGGCATGCGACTAGCAGCCAGGCCATTAATTTGTGGCATGCCAATTTGCACCGCATTGTAGCCAAAAATATCTACTGTGCGTTTTGCTAGTTGCGCCTGCTCCCATTCCAGCACATAGCGACCAACGGGTGACTCTAACCACGCAGCGAGGTCTATAATGTTCTTTTCCATTGATTCCATGTGTCTATGAAAAACTCTTTGACGATTTTGACAGTTCCTGCGTTTGCGGATAATTATCTTTGGATCATCCACAATGGAAAAAACGCCGTTGTGGTTGACCCAGGCGACGCAACCCCTATATTACATGCGCTGGACCAACATCAGCTTACATTATCAGCGATTTTACTGACGCATCACCACGCTGATCATATCGGCGGCGTACCAGCCTTATTAAAAAGCAACCAAGGCATGCAAGCAATTCAGATCTATGGTCCTGCCAACGATGGTATTTCATGCATAACCAAACCCGTTGGCAACAATGACAGAATAGCACTGACTGACCTTGGACTACACTTAACCGTGATCGAGGTACCTGGTCATACGGCAGGTCATATTGCTTATTTCGCACCAGATCAGCATTGGTTATTTTCAGGTGATACCTTATTTGCTGGTGGCTGCGGTAGATTGTTTGAAGGCACGCCCGCACAAATGCTGAACTCTCTCGACAAATTAAGCCAATTGCCGAACGACACTGTAGTCTATTGTGCGCATGAGTACACACTATCTAACTTACGCTTTGCCCTCGCGGTTGAGCCAGACAACCTCGCTCTGAGTCAACGCATGCTCAGCGAACAAACTAAGAGAGATCAGGGGATTCCGACCGTTCCAACGACGATTGGCCTTGAGAAGGCAACCAATCCTTTTTTACGCAGTCGGGAAACAAGCGTCATTAACGGCCTACTAAAACAAGAAAAAATTGTCAAAACGAATGACGAGGTCGCCAATTTTGGCGCATTGCGCGAATGGAAAAACCATTTCGCCTGACTTGCACCTCCACAACAGCCTTTAATTAACCGCTCCGTGACGATCGTCGTTTAATAATCAAGAATCGACGGAGCCCCCATCTCTACTACACGTATGCAACAACAGATCCAACAAACGACCACCCTCGCCTTATTCTGCAAGGTTGTCGATAATTATGGCGACATTGGCATCTGCTGGCGTTTTGCTCGCCAACTTGCCCATGAACATGGTATTGCCGTCAATCTCTGGGTCGACGATCTGGTCAGTTTTAAACGCCTCTGCCCCGACGTCCGCACTGATCGTGTTGCGCAAATTGTCGATGGTATTGACGTGACCCACTGGAGAGATCAAAACGGTGTATTTGCCCCGCAAGAGATCGCGGACATTGTCATCGAATTTTTTGGTTGCGATATTCCACCTGGCTATATTGCTCGTATGGCGCAACGCGACACACGTCCACTTTGGTTCAATTTTGAAGGATTAAGCGCAGAAGAATGGGTAGAAGGCTGCCATACATTGCCGTCGCCCCACCCATCTTACTCACTGACCAAGTATTTCTTTTTTCCTGGTTTTACCAATAAAACTGGGGGACTGATGGTCGAGCGCGATTTACGCCATCAGCGCCAACAATTTCTGCAAGACCCAGCCCAAGTCGCTACGTTCTTGTCAGGATTAGGTGTAACCAACACAGAACAGGATAACCTAAAAATATCCTTATTTTGCTATCCACACGCCCCCCTCACATCGTTGTTCACTACATGGAAAACCGGTAACACAGCAATCACCTGTCTCGTCCCAGAGGGCGTTGCCAGAGAAGCCGTTGAGCAGTTTCTTGGACAAACGGCAACACTAGGTGCTCATGCAACCCATGGGGCGCTGACACTGCGTGTGATTCCTTTTTTGCCGCAACCAGACTACGATCGCTTGCTTTGGGCTTGCGATCTGAATTTTGTGCGAGGCGAAGACTCTTTTGTCCGCGCCCAATGGGCAAACAAGCCATTTATCTGGCATATCTACCCTCAGGATGAAAACCTGCATCACATTAAACTCAAGGCATTCCTGCTGCGCTATACAGCCAAAACGGCACATCTGAGCAGACTTGCTCTGATCTGGAATGATGCTGAAAGTGCAAACAACGAGTGGGATGAAATCAGCCGCACCTTACTCGACGAATTACCAGAGATCACCCAGATGTGCACGGAATGGGAGCAAGAAATGCTCAAAAATGGCAATTTCAGCACTAATTTACTCAAGTTTGCCGCTACTCTTGCTTAATTACTGCCTAAAAATGGGGTAAAATATGCGGTTAATTTTTACCGTATTTTCAAATTCAATCGGACGTGGGCTTGCAGGGCTTTTACCAGTAGGCAACAGATGATTTTTATGCAATCACCTTTTTACGTATATTTACTATGAAACCTGCAAAAGAAATTCGTGTTGGCAACATTATTATGGTCGATAGCAAGCCTATGATCGTTTTGCGCTCTGACGTTAACGGTTCAAGCCGCACGGGCTTCACCTACAAATGGAAGATGAAAAATCTTCTGACAAACAGCCCACAAGAATCCGTATTCCGTGGCGATGACAAGTTTGACGTTGTTGTTCTGGACAAAAAGCCAGTGACTTATTCTTACTTCGCTGATCCACTGTTCGTGTTCATGGACACCGACTATAACCAATACGAAATCGAAGAAGAAAACTTGGGCGAAGCGCTGAACTACCTGAAAGACGGCATGGAATGCGAAGCAGTTTTCTACGACGGCAAAGCAATCTCCGTAGAATTGCCAACAACAATCGCTCGCCAAGTGGTGTACTCTGAGCCAGCAGTCAAAGGCAACACTTCGGGTAACGTATTGAAAGAAGCGAAAATCGAAAACGCGATCGAAGCACATCGCCACACAGTACAAGTTCCACTGTTCGTGAGCCAAGATGACGTTATCGAAATCGATACACGTACCAACGAATACAAACGCGTTGTCCGTAACTAAGATTGCGTTAAAAAAATAAAAACGCCGCAGTTTTTGAACTGACCCCATTTAGTTGGACAGTTTAATTGCTATGCTACTAAGGGCTGATTTCTGTATTGCACAGGACTCAGCCCTTTTAATTTCATTTTGATGCGGTCATGATTATAGTATCGAATATAGG
>NZ_JBMPPD010000050.1:0-24664 GCF_049339825.1 Undibacterium sp. RuRC25W
TGCTCACATCAAACAATTTAGGCGGGTTGCAACGCGATACGACAAACTCGCTGAACGATTTGCTTCATTTGTGGCAATTGCAGCTTCGATGCTTTGGTTAAAATAAATGTCAACACGCCCTAGTGAAACTCATCGCTGAAAGCGCTAAGATATCTGTTTATTCTATTGTTGAGTGTCTAACCATGCTGACTTTCCGTTTCTGGCAGCGGAGTTTTTTGATCTTGCTGTTGTCGTTATTAACATCGGTGGTGTTTGCCCGGGATGCTGGTGATGCCGTTGCTGTGAGCGAACTACCCAAAGAGGCTCAGACGACGTTGATGCTGATTAAGCAAGGGGGTCCATTTCCTTATGCGAAAGACGGTATTACCTTTGGAAATTACGAATCTCGATTACCAAAACAAAGGCGTGGGTATTATCATGAATACACCGTACCAACACCAGGTGCCCGAAATCGTGGGATACGTCGCATTATTGCTGGCGGTAATTCGGCCAGTTCTGGCGAGTATTACTACACTAATGACCATTACGAGAGCTTTCGTCGTATCAGAGAAGAATGAGGACTTCTATGTCTGAGGAAAAAATGGATGTGCTTGCTGCCACAGGGACCAATGTCGTGCAATCGATTCGTGCGTTTCATATCCCCGATTTACAAGCGGAAGCGATCAAGTTGGGGCAGCATTTTTTGTATGCGTACTGTCTTGAGGCTGAAACACGATTGCAAGTCATCTCTAAAATCGCTATTTCTTTTGGCTTTCCTAAGTCAGCAAGAAATCTAGATGCCTTATCAGATTGTTTGACTGATCTGATCGACCGAGCTGGCCCACAAGAGGGATTTGTCATTGTGCTTGAACAACTCCCCAGTAATCCTAAATTCGATAAAGAAGCACGCGAAACCTTGCTGGATGTTTTCCGAGATGCGGCAGAGTTCTGGGCTGAAAAGAAAGTACCATTCAGAGTGTTTTATTCTTTTGAATAGTTGAAAACGGTAAAAACACAGTAAAGAAGCGATCATTGTGGCTTGATTTCAGCCTTATTCGTGATCAAGCCATTGTTTTAATTGTATTATTTGGCAAACTCTGCCATTTTTATTTGGGGCTTCATGCCTGACAGCGGTACAATGCCGCCATGAAAAAGATTGTTATCCTCATTTCTGGCCGTGGTAGCAATATGCAAGCAGTCGTCGAGGCTTGTATTGCCCAAAAATGGCCAGCTCAGATTGCCGCCGTCATCAGTAACAAAGCAGATGCCAGTGGATTAGCTTACGCAGAGAGTAAAGGTATCGCCACTGCAGTTGTTGTCAGTAAAGAATTTTCCCAGCGGGAAGCATTTGACGCAGCATTGCAGCAAAAGATCGATGAATTTGCTCCAGATCTCGTGGTACTGGCAGGTTTTATGCGTATCCTCACGCCGGCATTTGTGAATCATTATGCAGGGAGAATGTTAAATATTCATCCCTCGTTGCTACCAAGTTTTGTTGGTCTGGCAACACATCGTCAGGCGTTGGAGGCAGGCGTGAAATTGCATGGGGCGACCGTGCATTTCGTCACGGCGGAATTAGACCATGGCCCGATTGTTGCACAGGCTGCCGTTGCAGTGCATGATGAGGATACTGAGAACAGTCTGGCTCAACGCGTGCTTGAACAAGAGCACATCATTTATCCACGTTCTGTGCGTCAGTTCGTGGAGAGCAAGATGAGTATCGTTGGCAATATCGTCAGAATCGACGAATAAACGAAGCAACGTCATTGATGCCAATGGCGTCATGATGAAGTCGTGTACAAAAGCGTCTTAACTTTCATTGTTACGGCGCTTGTATTGTCGTCGTATTTTACAGATTGCTTGACCAATACAATGTTGTGTCATTCTTGAGCAGATCAAAAACAGGGTCAACCATTTGACCCAATCAGTATTTTAAGGAAACACCATGAGATTACCTCCAGCCATTATTGGCCATACAGAAGAAGTTCTGCGCGAAATTTTACGTTTTACCGGCCCTGCGGATGGCACCTTGTCTCGTTATTTCCGTGAACATCCTCGCCTTGGCTCTCGTGAGCGTGGCGTCATCGCTGAAGCGATTTATGGCTTGTTGCGCAATAAGTCGGTATACACCAGTTTTTCAGAGTCCGGTTCCGGTCCAGCCATGCGCCGACTGACATTGTTAGGTTTGGCTGATGCGGTTGGCGTTGATTCATTAGGTGGCCTGAGCGAAGAAGAAACAGCTTGGTTAGACCGCGTGATGCAAATCGATCGCTCACATTTACCAGTGATCATGAAGTCCAATATGCCTACCTGGATCTGGGAGAAACTCAATACCCGTTTTGGTGAAGAGCAGGCGCTGGCGCTAACTTCTGCATTAAATACACCCGCACCACTAGATTTACGTGTTAATGCGATTAAAGGCAATCGCGACGACGTCATCGCATCACTGGCACAAGCGCCAATTCTGGCAGAGCCAACACCGTATTCATCTAGTGGTTTGCGCGTCATTAAAAAACCATCTATTCAGAATTTGCCACTGTTTAAAGATGGCACGATCGAAGTACAGGATGAAGGTAGTCAATTGTTGGCACAGTTGGTCGGTGCCCGCCGCGGTGAAATGGTGGCTGACTTCTGTGCTGGTGCAGGTGGCAAAACGCTGGCACTGGGCGCGATCATGCGCAATACCGGTCGTTTATACGCGTTTGATATTTCTGAAAAACGTTTGGCGAAATTAAAGCCGCGTCTTGCACGCAGCGGCTTGTCCAATGTGCATCCTGTTGTGATTGCGCATGAAAAAGATGCCAAAGTAAAACGTCTGGCAGCAAAACTGGATCGCGTTCTGGTTGATGCACCATGTAGTGGTCTTGGAACATTGCGTCGTAATCCGGACGTAAAATGGCGTCAGACTCCAGAAGGCGTGGCAGAGTTGAATGTAAAACAGGCATCAATTCTGGCCAGCGCTTCTCGTATGGTAAAGCCTGGAGGTCGTCTGGTCTATGCGACATGCAGTATTCTTGATGAAGAAAATGAAGACATCGTAAAAGCGTTTCTGGCTGAACATGCTGATTTCACGTTGGTTCCAGCATCGAAAGTATTGGCCGAGCAAAAAGTTGACCTCGAGATGGGGGACTATCTCAAGTTGTACCCACATGTGCATCAGACAGACGGTTTCTTCGCCGCTATCTTAGAACGTAATAAATAATTACTCTCCCCGACTTACCTTCGCAATTGCGGAGGTAGGTATCTGATTGACACCATGATGAACACTCAAATTCTCACCACGCTCATTGCTGACCTGGCGGATGATTTTCGTGAGCCACAGTTTTTATGGCAAGTCGGGACTGTTGCTATTTGCTTTTTAATGGCATGGCAGCTTTCTCGTGTTTTACGACGCCTGTTTACGCGAGGTGAGCCAACACACGGTGTGATGCACATCGGCGTAGAAAGTTTCTCACGCGTTTTGTCGCCCGCACTCAACATGGTCTTTTTAGGTGTCGGCGAAGCAATTTTGGGCCGCTGGCAACACACGCATTTGTTGACGCTGTTGTTTCCTATCATCGGCTCACTGGCGATCATTCGCTTCGGTTTTTACATTGTCCGTAAAACGTTTTCCAGACAGGGGCGGATTGGTACGTTCTTAGCGGTCTTTGAAAAGCTATTTGCTGTGCTGGTCTGGATTGGCGTGGTGTTGCATTTTACTGGTCTGTGGCCCGATCTGCTGGCTGCGCTGGATGACATCGTTTTACCCGTTGGCAAGAATAAAATTTCTTTACTCAATATTTTGCAAGCCAGCATTTCTGTTGTACTGACGATTGTCATTGCATTATGGGCGAGTGCGGCATTAGAGGCGCGTCTAATGTTGTTGCCAAGTATGCATTCATCGCTGAAAGTGGTTTTGTCGCGGGTCGGGAGAGCATTACTGATCCTGATTGCTATTCTGGTCAGTCTGACGATTGTTGGTATTGATTTAACCGTGCTTTCAGTCTTTGGTGGTGCGCTCGGCGTTGGGCTGGGCTTTGGTTTGCAAAAAATTGCTAGCAGCTATGTTTCTGGGTTCATCATTTTGCTAGATCGGAGTATGTCCATTGGCGACATGATCACAGTCGATAAATTCAATGGCCGAGTTACGCAGATCAATACACGATATACCGTTTTGCAAGGTTTCGATGGCGCTGAATCGGTGATTCCAAACGAGATGCTTGTATCGAGTCCGGTACAGAATTTCTCGCTGACCAATCGCACTGTTGCCATGACGACGGATTTGGTCGTGTCCTATCAGACTGATATTGAAAAAATCATGCCATTGTTGGTTGATGCTGTCGCTAAGGTGGATCGGATTGCGCAGGATCCGGCTCCAGCTGCTTACCTGATGAAATTTGGCAGCGATGGCTTAGAGCTGAGAGTCGGGTTTTGGATCATTGATCCTGAAAATGGTAGAACCAGCGTACTTTCTCATGTTAATCGCGCTTTGTGGCAGCTTATTCAGGAGCAAGAAATCAATTTGCCATATCCGCAACGTGTGGTGACTCTGTCATCGCCACTGGGCAACATTGCCCCTCCAGCCCGCTAAGGTATGCAGATAATTTGGGGCAATTCCTCTAAAAACGCGTACAATGCGGTCGCGCTTAAATTAAATTTGCCTAGAGTAACTTTGCGATATAAGCTACGAAGCATAGGTTAACAACGGAGTACATGTCATTTTGAGTACATTTATTGATACAGTCGTCGATTTTCTATCCAACGGTCTGACTCGGGCAACTGGATGGCAAGTCTTTATTTTTACGATGGTGGTAACGCATATCACGATTGCCAGTGTGACGATCTTCTTGCATCGTTGTCAGGCGCATCGTGCTTTAGATTTGCACGCCATTCCTAGCCATTTTTTCCGTTTCTGGTTGTGGTTAACGACTGGACAAGTGACCAAAGAATGGGCAGCAGTGCATCGTAAGCACCACGCCAAATGTGAGACTGAAGAAGATCCACATAGCCCACAAACTCGCGGCATTAAAAAAGTATTAACAGAAGGTGCTGAACTGTATCGTATCGAGTCTAAAAACTTAGAAACGATTCAGAAATACGGTCACGGTACGCCGGACGACTGGATGGAACGCAATTTGTACACCCGTTTTAGCTGGCAGGGTATAGCGTTGATGTTGGTTATCGATTTCTTGTTGTTTGGTGTGGTTGGTGTGACAGTGTGGGCTGTCCAGATGATGTGGATTCCTGTGACTGCGGCTGGCATTATTAATGGTATTGGACACTACTGGGGTTATCGCAATTACGATTGCGTCGACGCGTCCACGAATATCTTCCCGTTCGGCATATTGATCGGCGGTGAGGAGTTGCACAATAACCATCATACATTTGGTACGTCCGCAAAACTGTCATCTAAGTGGTACGAATTTGATATCGGCTGGATGTATATCCGTTGTATGGAAATAGTCGGCTGGGCGAAAGTAAAAAAAATTGCCCCAGAACCGAAATTTGCAGAACTCAAATCCGTCATCGATCTAGATACCTTGCAAGCCGTCATTACACATCGTTATGACGTCATGGCGAAGTACACGAAATCCTTGCGTCGCACTTGGCGTGATGAAGTTGCTTCTTTGCGTGAGAAAGCGCAATTTGAAGCAGCAAGTTTGAAATCTGCGAAAAAGCTGTTGCAACGTGAACCAACCAAGTTGGAAGCGCCACAGCAAGAACAGTTGTCAGAGGTCCTTGCACACAGTGCTGCATTAAAAACAATGCATGATATGCGTATAGAGTTAGGTTTGATCTGGGAGCGGTCCACTGTTAGCCGCGAGCAATTGGTTCAGCAGTTGCAGGATTGGTGCACACGTGCTGAAGCGTCCGGCATTCAGACATTGCATGATTTTTCCCGTCGTTTGCGCACTTACGCTTAACGGCCAGTCATATATAAAAAACGACACCTAGGTGTCGTTTTTTTTGTTTCTAGCGCTTCTATTTTACTGCTTGTGTCGCGCTGCATAAGCAACGTCAGGAAAAAAGGGATACTTGCCGGGGTATTAAAATAGGGCAGATCGTCAGATTGGGGGCGTTGAGCATCAATTGCTCGACTTGTCGAGATCAGTGTTAATTTTCTATCTTAAGACGATAACAAGGAAGTAAGCATTGGAGGGGGAGTTTTTTGGTGTTGATACTCGTTTTGTGCGCGTCTAGACAATAAAAAACCTCGCCAATTAGCGAGGTTTTTTATTGTCTAGAAAGAAGCAAAATTATTTAATTTTGGTTTCTTTGTAGATAACGTGCTTACGTACTTTTGGATCAAACTTCATGATCTCCATTTTTTCAGGCATAGTGCGCTTGTTTTTGGAGGTTGTGTAGAAGTGACCAGTACCAGCTGTCGATTCCAGCTTGATTTTGTCGCGACCAGATTTAGCCATGATATTTTCCTAACAATAGTTTAGCTTAAACTTTTTCGCCGCGAGCACGCAGGTCAGCCAAAACGGCATCAATGCCGACTTTGTCAATGACACGCAGACCAGCATTGGACAAACGCAGAGAAACCCAACGGTTTTCTGACTCTACGAAAAAGCGACGATTTTGCAGATTTGGCAAAAAGCGACGTTTTGTTTTGTTATTAGCGTGGGAAACATTGTTGCCAACCATTGGCCCCTTCCCAGTCACTTGGCATACACGTGCCATGATTAACTCCTTAATAGTTTCCGAAATTGGAAAAAATGAGAGTATAAACAAAAAACTGTGATTTATCAACGACTTGTGAAAAACAATTGTGTCTTATTTATTTTTAAAATTTAACAATTTGCCTTTGCGGTACTTTTGTTACTCCGGTCGCTACATTAATCCATGCTCTGCAAATGAATAAATATGCGGGTTGGCGACAATAAAGTGATCCAGTATCTTGATGTCCACAAGTCCGAGTGCCTGTTGTAAATTCTGCGTAAGGTCAATATCAGCACGGCTCGGGTCACATGAACCTGAAGGGTGGTTGTGGGCAAGAATTAACGCTGCAGCATTGTGAGATAACGCTGCCTTGACGACTTCTCGTGGGTAAACGCTGGCATGATTTAATGTCCCTCTGAATAACTCCTCAGTCGTGATGAGTCTGTTTTTGATATCTAAAAACAAAACCGCAAACGATTCGTGGGATTTGTTTGCCAGTAGTAATTGCAGGTATTTTTTGACGGCATCCGGAGACGAGAGTGACGTATTTTCTTTTAGTTCTTCGTTGATGGCACGTTTCGCCAATTCAAGAACCGCCTGTAACTGCGCAAATTTAGCGCTCCCTAATCCATGCATTGCCGAAAAATCTTTGATGTTGGCGGCAAACAACCGAGATAACGAGCCAAAATGCAGGATCATGTCGCGTCCGAGGTCAACGGCTGTTTTGCCACTGACCCCTGTTCGTAGAAATACGGCAAGTAATTCAGCATCCGATAATGCTGCGGAACCGAATTTGATGAGCCTCTCACGTGGACGCTGATCTTCAGGCCAATCATTGATTGCCATTTACTTATTCTCCATAGTGATCGATATTGATTGATGTTGATATAGCGCGAGAAAAATTTCCAAGAGCAAAAGCTGGCTTACAATACTGGTTTATTCGCGGATTTATCCGCAAAAAGCCATTAACTTGATTGCCCCGATATGACTACACCAGAATTACCCGTCGTCACCAAAGATGCCTACCTGACACTCCATTACCGGCTTGCAACGCTGGATGGTGAAGATATTATCAGTACCTTCCATGAAAGCCCTGCAACTTTACAAATGGGTACAGGTCAGCTTGCTCCTGAACTTGAGAATACGTTGCTGGGATTAGCTGAGGGTTCGCATATCACGCAAGAATTACCGCCAGAGAAGGCATTTGGTCCTCGTAATCCAGAATTGATTCAGCGTGTATCTATAGAGACACTCAAAGCCAATTCAGCTTTTGGTGAGCAATATGTAGTTGGTGATTTGGTCGATTTCACCGCGCCATCCGGCGGCCGATTTGCTGGTATTTTGCGTGCGATGGACGATCAGGGTTATCTGTTTGACTTCAATCATCCCTTGGCAGGCCAATCTGTTTTGTTTGAAACGAAAATCATAGGAATTTTATAAAAACATGGACAAGGAAATTTTATTAGCCCAGCCACGTGGGTTTTGTGCCGGTGTTGATCGGGCGATTGAAATTGTTGAGCGTGCTTTGCAACAGTTCGGCGCGCCGATTTACGTTAGGCACGAAATCGTGCATAACGCCTACGTTGTCAGCGATCTGAGATCTAAAGGGGCGATTTTCATTGAGAATCTGGAAGACGTTCCAGCGGGTAACACGTTGATATTTTCGGCGCACGGCGTTTCTCAGGCAGTTCGCAAAGAAGCTGATGCGCGTGGTGTGACCGTGTTTGATGCAACGTGCCCTTTAGTAACCAAGGTTCATATGGAAGTCGTGAAGATGCGTCGCGAGGGCCGCGAAATCATCATGATTGGTCATGACGGTCACCCTGAAGTAGAAGGTACGATGGGGCAGAGCGAAGATGGTATGCATTTGGTGGAAACGGTTGCCGATGTTGCTCAGTTGCAGGTGTCTAACCCAGAAATGCTGGCCTATGTATCGCAGACAACACTGTCGGTGGATGATACAGCTGAAATTATTGAAGCGCTGAAGCAACGTTTCCCGCAGATCAGCGAGCCGAAAAAAGGCGACATTTGCTATGCGACGACGAATCGTCAGGAGGCGGTCAAATTTATGGCGCCTCAGGTCGAACTGGTCATTGTTGTAGGTAGTCCAAACAGTTCCAATTCAAATCGTCTGCGAGAAGTTGCAGAGAAAATGGGCGCGACTGCCTATATGATTGATAACGCCACCATGATCAATCCAGAATGGTTAGAAAACGTCCAGCGAGTCGGCGTGACCGCTGGCGCTTCTGCTCCGGAAGTTCTGGTGCAGGAAGTGATTGATCGCTTGCGCGAACTTGGTGCGCGGAGCGTTCGTCCTCTCGATGGGGTGCAAGAAAACGTCACTTTCCCGATGCCGAAAGGGCTGCATATCGCCAAGTAATCGCTGTTAATATAGGCGTGATTTTTAAATTTGATTTAAATCAGCTTTTCTTTTGCTTTTCAATATTTTATTTTGCGAACTCGTGTTTATGATGACGCTAACTTTGCATTTGGCACTCGCCAGATGTGTAAAGCGAGTAGGCTTAAAAGACGGGTTTGTGGAAAATACGTAGGTACGGGTGGTTTTTTTACCACTAGGATACGGCTGTCACTAGGTATAATCGCGGCCACTTCAATGGCGTACTCAAGAAGTCTAAATATTAGAAAAAACTTTTATCCAAAGTTGTAGAGGAGATTTGAATCATGTGTATTTCACGTAATATTGTCACTCTCAATATGATGACGCGCCTTTTCGGATAGCAAACGCTACAACCCGAGCGGCACCTTTGCAACAGAGGTGCCGTTTTTTGTTATCAGGAACAATTTTTGCTGTAAAAATGTATGAAGGCTTACCCAGCTGTTTCGTACCAAAGCAGCTGAAATTTCGATTCGTTCATAAAGAGAGATGCAAATATGGATACCCTTATCCAACAAATTATTAATGGCCTTGTATTAGGTAGTATGTATGCACTGGTCGCGCTCGGTTATACCATGGTGTACGGTGTACTGAATCTGATTAACTTCGCCCATGGCGATGTGCTTATGGTCGGCGCTATGGCTGGCCTGAGTATTCTCAAATTACTCCAAGTGGTAGCACCAGGCTTACCCGGTATTGCGATGCTATTGATCGCTATTATCGGTGCGATTCCTGTTTGTATCGCCGTCAACGTATTGATCGAACGTGTGGCTTACCGCCGTTTGCGCAATGCACCCCGCTTGGCGCCGCTGATCACCGCGATTGGTGTTTCCATTCTGGTGCAAACATTCGCTATGATGATCTGGGGTCGTAGCCCAGTATCGTTCCCGCCGATTATGCCGAGTGTTCCAGTGGAAGTCGGTGGTGCAGTGATCTCTCAAATCCAGATTTTGCTGCTCGTTTTGGCAACCATCGCCATGATTGGGCTGGTACTGCTGGTTGAGAAAACAAAAATGGGCCGTGCAATGCGCGCTACCGCTGAGAATCCACGTGTCGCCGGTCTGATGGGTGTTGATTCTAACAAAGTGATTGTTGCGACATTTGCGATTGGTGCAGCGTTAGCGGCGATTGCTGGCGTGATGTGGACTGCCAACTACTCTTCTGCACAATTCGCGATGGGCTTTGTCCCTGGTCTGAAGGCCTTCTCTGCTGCGGTATTGGGTGGCATCGGCAATATCTATGGTGCAATGGTCGGCGGTATCTTGCTGGGACTGATTGAAAGTCTAGGCGCAGGTTATATCGGTGATTTGACTGGCGGTATTTTAGGTAGTCAATACCAGGATATTTTTGCCTTCGTTGTTTTGATTATTGTTCTGACACTGCGTCCATCCGGCATTATGGGTGAACGTGTTGCTGATCGTGCTTAAGGGGAAGATCAATGTCAACTATATTTGATGTAAAAGCTAATCCGAAAAAAGGTTACGCTAGCTTTGCCTTGCTGGCGGTCGTTCTGCTGTTGTTCCCATTTGTCGCTGCAAATTTTGGTAACTCTTGGGTACGTATTATTGACTTCGCGCTCTTGTATATCATGCTCGCGCTGGGGCTCAATATTGTGGTGGGTTTTGCTGGTTTGCTTGATCTGGGTTATATCGCATTTTATGCGACAGGTGCTTATCTGGCAGCGATTTTCGGCTCACAACAATTCGCTGTGATTCTGGAGTCTTTTATTGATAACTATCCTGCTGTCGGTCATTTTTTAGTTGCCGTATGCGGGCCAGAAATCACTAAAAACGGTATCCATTTGTCGGTCTGGATGATCGTGCCTTTCGCCGCAGTCATTGCAGGCGCGGCAGGTGCTCTGTTGGGCGCGCCAACGTTGAAATTACGTGGTGATTACCTGGCGATTGTGACTTTGGGCTTCGGTGAAATTGTGCGTATTTTCATGAATAACATGAACGCGCCAATTAACTTCACCAATGGTCCACAAGGTATCAACATGATTGATCCTATTCATGTGTTCGGTGTTTCTTTGGCCGGTGAGGGCGGTGTTGTTAGTTTTGCTGGTGTGACGATGCCTTCAGTGAACGCATACTATTTCTTGTTCTTGGCGTTGTGTATTGCGATCGTTTTTGTGTCGCTGCGTCTGCAGGATTCCCGTCTGGGTCGTGCATGGGTTGCCATTCGTGAGGACGAAATTGCTGCGAAAGCAATGGGTCTGAACACACGTAACATCAAATTGTTGGCATTCTCGATGGGCGCCTCATTTGGTGGCGTCTCTGGTGCGATGTTTGCATCTTTCCAGGGATTTGTCTCCCCAGAGTCGTTCTCCTTGATGGAATCGATCGTTGTATTGGCAATGGTGGTGTTGGGTGGTATCGGTCATATCCCTGGCGTTATTTTGGGGGCGATCCTGTTGGCAGCGCTGCCTGAAGTCTTGCGTCACGTTGTTGAGCCGGTACAAATGCTGCTGTTTGGCAAAATCTGGATTGAAGCTGAAGTTCTTCGTCAACTGTTATACGGTCTGACGATGGTGGTTGTTATGTTGAATCGTCCTGCGGGTCTGTGGCCAGCGCCGAAGCACGAAGACAGAATCGCTAAAACGAACGAAGCAGCAGCTTAAGGAAGATCAAGATGACACAAGAAACAATGTTAAAAATCGAAGGTGTAAATAAGCGTTTCGGCGGCTTACAAGCACTTTCCAATGTGGGTATTGACATTAAAAAAGGACAGATTTACGGTTTAATCGGCCCCAACGGTGCTGGTAAAACGACGTTCTTTAATGTGATCACAGGTTTATATCAACCAGATACCGGTACATTTGAACTCGATGGCAAGCCTTATTCACCATCGGCACCGCACGAAGTCGCGAAGTCAGGTATTGCCCGTACATTCCAAAACATTCGTTTGTTCGGTGAAATGACTGCCTTAGAAAACGTGATGGTCGGACGTCATATTCGTACACATCAGGGATTATTTGGCGCGATTTTCCGTCACGCTGCAGCACGTAAGGAAGAAGCTGAAACACGTAAGCGTGCGCAGGAGTTGCTCGATTTTGTAGGTATCGGACAATTCGCTGACCGTACTTCCAAGTTTCTTTCCTACGGCGATCAACGCCGACTCGAAATTGCACGCGCATTGGCGACGGACCCAAAATTGCTGGCACTTGATGAGCCTGCAGCAGGGATGAATGCCACCGAAAAACTGGCGCTGCGTGAACTGCTTGTGAAGATCAAAAGTGAAGGTAAGACTGTTCTGCTCATTGAGCATGATGTCAAATTGATGATGGGTTTGTGTGATCGTATCACTGTGCTGGAATACGGCAAGCCGATTGCGGAAGGCATCCCTTCGGATATTCAAAAAAATCCGGCAGTAATTGAAGCGTATTTGGGAGGTGCTCACTAATGGCTGATAATGTATTGAAAGTTAGCAACCTGAAGGTTGCATATGGTGGTATCAAAGCTGTTAAGGGCATTGATCTGGAAGTCAATAAGGGTGAGTTGATCACGTTGATTGGTGCTAATGGTGCCGGTAAGACAACGACCCTGAAAGCGATTACAGGTACGTTACCAAGCTGCAAAGTAGAAGGCGAAATTTTCTACCTTGGCGAATCCATTCGTGAAAAAAAATCGTTCGAATTGGTGACAAGTCACTTAGCAATGGTGCCGGAAGGTCGTGGCGTATTTACTCGCATGACGATTCAAGAGAATCTGATGATGGGCGCGTACACCAGAAACGATACTGCGGGCATTAATGACGACATCGAAAAATGGTTTGCTGTGTTCCCGCGCTTAAAAGAGCGTGCTGCACAGTTGGCAGGTACCTTGTCTGGCGGTGAGCAGCAAATGCTGGCGATGGCACGCGCTCTGATGAGTCATCCAAATCTGTTATTGTTGGATGAGCCATCGATGGGCTTATCCCCGATCATGGTCGAAAAAATCTTTGAAGTCGTGCGTAATGTGTCTGCGCAAGGTGTGACCATTTTGCTGGTTGAGCAAAATGCGAAACTCGCGTTGCAGGCCGCACATCGCGGTTATGTGATGGATTCTGGTCTTATCACCATGAGCGGCAACGCCAAAGATATGCTGGATGATCCTAAGGTCCAGGCTGCCTATCTGGGCGAGGCGTAAATCGCTGCCTGATCTACGTTGCAACAATACAAGCCAGTCAGAAGTGACTGGCTTTTTTGTTGTCATTGCCTTACAACTATTTTTATCCGCTTAGTCACCTGAATCCTGATTGCTTGCCGGCGGTTGCGATGCTGATACAGGCCATTGAGTCGATTCTTGATGGTTTTCACTCTATCTCAAATCTCAAGTCTCAAATCTCACTCCAACGCAGTCGCGTTGCCGTTCGGAATAATGTTGTTTCTTCTAACTTTTTTCGTCTTTCATTGACTAATTTGATCGCTTTTCGTAGAGCTAAGCTGGGTGAAGACTGTAGTCACTCAGTCCTCTTGTCGCGGTGAGAACGCTAAGCAAAAGAAACGTTCAGTAGAGCAGAGTCTTAGAGAAGAATGTGCGGTCAGTGGCGCTATATTTTGGATTTTTTTTGTACCTTTGCAATGAATTGCAATCGATTTCATTTTATTTCATATTGCACTGCAAAATTATTGATATCTTGATGATTTATTTGTGTTCGTTGTGCGACAGAAAATTAACTAAAAGAAAGTTCGATTATTTCTTTTTATTTAGCATGTATTTTTGTTGAAATTAATTTTTAATTGTTTAAATTCATTGGGTTATCTTATTTTTTTCTTTATTTTTAGACCTTCGTTCGGCTGTTATTGATTATTTTTCTGTTTTTTAAATGGGGTAAAATTTCTTATGTTGCGCCGCATGGTTGCATAAAATTTCAGCGGAGTCGATAATTCGTTTCAGCTTCTTTTTTTCAATGCAAACGTTTGCAATGAAAATTTCAGTTCTTAGAGGGAAGTGACGAAGTATAGAAATCGATATGATTTCTGGTGATGCCAAATTTTAAAAATATGGGGACGAAAAATGAACAGACGTAAAATGAGAGTGACCTACTTAGCGTCCGCTGTTTCTCTGGCTATGCTGCAAATGGCTGCAGCACATGCACAGGAGGCGGCTCAATCTGTGCCGGTAGCAATAGCTGCAACTGAAACGAATTCACTAAATCTGGATCAAGTTATCGTGACTGGTACACCGCTTGGTGTCAGTAAAATACGTTCCAGTGTGTCGATCAGTACGCTCGATCCTGATCAACTTCAATTGTCTGCCCCAACTAGTTCTGCAGATGCCTTGCGTTCTATCCCTGGCGTTCACTCTGAGGCATCCGCTGGTGAAGGTAACACTAACGTGACAGTGCGCGGGATTCCAATTTCTGCTGGTGGGTCGCGCTATGTCGGCTTCCAGGAAGATGGTTTACCTGTTTTACAAAATGGTGACTATGCATTCGTTACACCAGATATGTTTGTGAAGCTGGATAATTCTCTTGACCATATTGAGGCTGTTCGTGGTGGTGCAGCATCAGTATTAGGAAGCAATTCAGCCGGTGGTATCATCAATTTCATTTCCAAAACTGGCAAAGAAGAGGGCGGCAGTGTTGGTCTGACACGCGGTTTAGGCTTTGATGAAACGCGCCTCGACTTCGACTACGGCGCTCATCTTTCACCACAAACCCGTGCTTATATCGGTGGCTACTGGCGTCAAGGCGAAGGTACACGTAGCGGTGGCGTGCCTATCGAGAATGGCGGTCAAATCAAAGCTAACATCACACATGATTTCAATGATGGTAGTTTCATCCGCCTCTCTGTCAAACACCTTGATGATCAGTCACCATTGAACATGCCAGTGCCGTTCAGCCTGAGCAACGCAAATCCGACGAAGGCAAATCCGGCAACGATCGGTGCTGCTGCTGGTTTTGATCCTTTGAAAGCGACTTACTACTCTCCTTACTGGAGCAAAATCGTTGGTTTAAACAGCTCAGGCAATTCCACTCTAACTAATCTCAATACTGGTCTGACAGTCAAAGAGAACGCGATTGGCTTGCAAGGATCCTTTAAGCTTGGTAATGGCTGGACACTCGACGAAAGTTTCCGTCAATCACGTAAGAGTGGTAGCTTTGAATCCGGTTATCCAACCGGCCCAGTCTTTAACGCGTTGGCAGGTACCACCTATGCAAGTGGCCCGAACAAAGGCAAGGCTTATACTGGCGGCGTATTGGAAGTCTCTGCATTCAATGCGTCCTTTGACAACCTCGATAATACCGTCAATGCAATCAAATTATCTAAAACATTTGATCTCGCTACTAACGGAAAAGTAACCACGTTAATCGGCTGGGATATCGATAATCAGCGCATTGGTGTTACACAAAATCTGCCGCACTATTTAGTGTCTGCAACAGGTAATCAGCCAGTGCTCTTGAGTGGACTGAGCAGCAGTGGCAAGCAAACTGATGCAACCGGACTGTTACCGCAATCGACATGGTGGGGCAATCAGACACGTGATATCGAGTACGATATGAGCTCTCCTTATTTCGATGTCAGCTATGAAAATGGCCCATTGAATCTGGAAGCTGGTTTCCGTCGTGATATGCAGAAAGTGACTGGCTCCCAAACGAGTTCTGTTTCATCAGGGACATACACACCAGGCACATTCCCTGCGTTGGCAGACACACCAGTCAACTACAGCAAAGACAACAATTCCTACTCTTTGGGTGGAAACTACAAACTGAACAGTAACCTGGCTGTGTTTGCACGTTACAGCGATGGTGCTTCATTCAATGTGGTTGAGCGTATGGGTGGCCCATTTGATGGCACGCAACCAATCACGATCAACTCAGTGAAGCAAACTGAGATTGGTGTGAAATGGCGTCAGGCAGGTTTCAGTACATTCGTGACCTTTTTCAAAGCCGATACTGCTGAAGGTAACTATGATCTGACGACACGTCAATTGACTCAAAATACCTACAGTGCAAAAGGTATCGAAGTTGAGAGCGCGTATCGCATCGGTAATTTTAATATCAGCGGCAGCGTCACTTACACAAATGCATCGATCGATGGTGCCCTCGATTCAAGTATTGTTGGTAACCAACCGCAACGTTTGGCGAAGTATATTTACCAAGTTGTTCCATCCTATCAATGGGGGGATCTGACGATTGGTGGTAGTTTGATTGGTACGGATAAATCGTTTGGCGACAACGCTAACACGATCATTCTGCCAAGCTATTACACGATCAATGCGTTTGGTACCTATCAGATCAGCCAGCGGGCAATGGTGTCGTTGAGTGCAAATAATCTGTTCAACAAAGTAGGCTGGACAGAGTATGACAATGGTCAGGGTGCACGTTCTATCAACGGACGTACTCTCAAGGTTGCATTGAAATACGCATTCTAACAATCTAATGGAAGACTGATCGTTGGAGAGAATCCAGCGATCAGTGTTGATTGGGTTGAAAACAGATTGAGTTCGTATTGAGTTGTGCTGAGTTTCTTGACGTGGCTTCACCAAAGGTGGTGACCTCTCCCTATTGCTAAACCGCCTGTATGCTTTGCATCAGGCGTTTTTTTATTTGGTCACTGCAGAACTAGAACGGAAAATAAGTTCGGTAGGAAGAAGTTGTGGCGTCACGGTTTGTTGATCAATGATATTCAACAAGGAATCCACCAAAGCTAATCCCGCAGTTTGAATTGGCTGCCGAATTGTAGTTAATGGAGGATGAAAGTAGCGCGCTAATTCAATATCATCGTAGCCCACGACAGCCACATCCTCTGGCACAAGCTTATTCTGATCACGCAGAATATTAATTGCGCTCATTGCAAGCAAATCACTACAGCAAAAAAGCGCATCATATTCCACGTTTCTTGCTGTTAATTCGGCCATAGCGATATTGCCACCATTTTCTAAAAAAGATGCCGGCACAACTAATTGCGCATCAAACGGTAGTTGATGAGCTGCTAGGGCTTGTTGATATCCTGCAAAACGGCTGGCAACCTCGGGTAATTTAACATCACCAAAGAAAGCAATTTTCTTTCTGCCGTTTTGGATTAAATGCTCTGTCGCTAACAATCCGCCCGCAACGTTGTCGCTGCCGATGGTGATGTACATTTGCCGCTCCAGTTGTGCACCCCACACAACAATAGGTACACCTCGGGCGGTGATTTTGTTGAGTTGATCGTGATGCCGCCATTGACCAATTAAAATGACGCCGATTGCCCTGCCAGTATCATAGGGCAGTGAAATCGAATCTAATTGTTCTGAATCGACGCGCGATAGCAACATATCAAAGCCGCGGTCGGTCAATGCATCAGCTAAGCTGCCGAGGATGGAGAGAAAGAACGGATCTGATAAATGCTGCCTGGTAGTATTGTCGTAAGGAACGACAACGGCGACAGTGCGATTTTGTTTGAGACGTAAATTCTGCGCTCCGATATTGATCGTGTAGTTTAGGGAGCGCGCCAGATCAGCAATTCTGTTTCGCGTCTCTTCATTGACTAGTTTGCTACCGCTTAAAGCGCGAGAAACGGTGGAGGTGGATACACCCGCTAAGCGCGCTATATCGGCCATTTGTAGCCGGCGTTGATCGGCTGTTGATTCTGTTGGTGCGACTTTGCGATTCAATCAGATCCCCTTTGGTTTCTTGTCGTTCTCTTTCAATGCGCGATGCGCAATAAAATTCAATGAGATTGTAAGCCGAAAACACAAAAAATTTGCCATATCAGTCGAAACCTTTCCTGCTATCCCTTAAACCTTTTTTAATTCACCGATCTGCAGTGATGAATTGACTTCTCTGGCAAGGCAATGGAGTAAGTAATTTTCAAAAATACATCTATTTTTATGAGCTAGACGAATGATCCAATCGATCATTTTCAATCACTCAAGAAAATCCTTTTGCAAAGCAGCTCCTCAGGTGTCATTAAGCATGGGGTTATATCATTGGTCGCAAACCCATCATTGAGGACATCCACGGCTCGATGGTGAAATGAGCTAAACAGTTAACGGTTTTTCTTGAGGAATGAAAATACCTGATATGTTGTAATTGTGAAGAAGTCACCCAATCCGTCACGATGGAGTAATAATAAAAAACTATCGTTTAGTCCTGAGCATTCTTGACCATTATTGATCTGGTTTACTGTGTGATGTCGTTATTAATACACACTGACGATACCCAGTAGTTTTTCCAGGTAACTACCCATTCCGACTTCATATGACCCAGCCAGACAATCGCAATTTCCACCGTGTACAATTTTTTCGCTTATCTAAGAATCAGGGGTTTATTCCGGTGTGGGTGTTTAACCGGGATGGTGACGCAGATTCGTTGCCTGCCCTCGTTGTGGATATGAGTGAAAGTGGCATGCAAGTACTAACTTCTTTTGAAGAAAAAATCCGTCACTCAGCATACAAATTGCGGATCTTGGATGAGGGGGAGGTACAAATGGATATGCCATTACTGCATTTAAAGCATATCTGGTCAACGCCTGAAGGGGGCATGCATGTCCGTTCTGGTTTTTCCTTCCAGAACATTGACCGTGATACCGTAGTGCTGGTGATGGATCGTATGAAATCCCGTGATCAACAGTATATTCGGTGTACGTTGACACCTATTTTTACGGTGTAAGCTCCTGAAGATAGGTGCGTGTTTGTCACAGAAGCGCAATCGATGTGCATGCTTATGGTGACCTCTGTGCGAGGTCTACGTTGCCGGCATTTCTGTAGAGCATAGGAATTTTATTTTTGCTCACAATCACCATGGCAAGGCTACCCGCCGCCAGAAGCAACCAGTTCAGTGCGGGCATATGTACGCTCTGGGCAAGGTCGAATAAGAGTCCACCTGCCATGCTACCAATCATATTTCCCATACTTTGGTAAATCATTTGACGTGACATCAGTTGTCCTGTGTCTGCATTCACTTTATCGGCAAACCGTGCGGTCAGTACATCTAATGAGGGGCCGTAAAATACCTGTCCGAATGAGAGCAGGACTGCTGAGATAATCACAGCGGTACCGGAGTGGCTAAAGAGCGTCATTACAACGAAGCTTAAAAAAAGACATACGTAACCGATCTGTAAGAATCGGAAATGATGGTACGTTCTGACGGCACGTTTTGAAATGGGAATCTGAAAAAAAATAATGACCAGTGCTGCAATCCAGAATGGCGTCGAGACGGGAATCTCTGGGGTGTATTTAGGAATGTGTAGGCTAAATCCTATCATGGGCTGAACTGCGAAACACCAGAAAATTGCGTTGGACAGGTAGAATAAGACAGGAAGCCCCGCATTGCTGGATCTGGGGTGCCGGATCAGATCGCTCTGAGCGGTTACTTGTAATGGGGGATGTTGTTGTTGCGTGAGATGAGGTACATTGCTAGAGAGATAGGCTATTTCATTCTTAGTGATGGCTTTCATTGCAATCAGCATAAACAATGCGTAGGCAACGAAGGTGATCAGCACGATCAGAAAAACTACTTTTAAACTATCTTCTGGTACCCAGCTTGCAGTCAGATACCCGCTGACTAAGCCCATCCGGATTGCGAAAGCGAGTCGACTAAACAGTGATGACTGATCTAATTCACGGAGTTTCAATAAATAATTCTTGAGACCCGGAAAAGACAGGCCGCTTCCCAATCCTGCCAGCAACGCAAACGCCGCTAAGGCCCAAGCATGATCAAGAAAAGCCATGCAATATAACGCAACGCCTTCCAGCAAAATATTACCTGATACCGCTAACGGATGATTTGCTACCTTTGGAAATTTGCTGCCCAGATACGATCCGACTACCCGTCCTAGGTTGAGTCCGAATAAAATGGACGCTGCCCAGAAGCCAGAGAAATGCTTTCCGGTTTCTGAAACGATCAGCGGCGTATAGAGTGCAACGCCACCCGAAGCGATCGCGACTCCAACATAGATCAGATAAGAATTAAATAGCGGGTTAAATTTTTTATTTGTCATAAAACAAAGTCTACGAGAGTAGTTTCCTGTAAGCGCTATGCGCTGGACCCTACGACGTTGTAGCAGGTTACATTTCGCTTTGAGTGATTCGTTTCGTTATCACCGGAAAGCGAGGGTTTGATAGGTGCTTGATTGTACCGCTGACGCGTCTTGTGCTCACAAGAAATTATCGCTCATCGATTTATGTGCCAACGACGTGGCAGTTAATTCGCATTTGAGCTGATTCGCATCTACAAAAGCTGGAATTACATTACGACACTATCACGTGATGAACAATTTTATTAAAGCTTTCACGGAACGTTGCATCTTTCTGCAATACATAATCAGGCATATTCTCATCCTGTTTGAGTTGCGATGCAGTGATTAAAACACAGGTCGTATTTTTTGACTTTCGCCCAAGTCGTTGGGCGGCACTGATTAACGCCATACCGTTCATCCGCGGCGTTTCCAGACTTGTCACAACCAGATCAAATGGTTCAGAGAGGATTCTGCCTAGCGCGAGATAACCATCTTTGGCAACTTCTAGCCGGAAACCGTAGGTTTTTAGAACGTCTTTAATAATATTAAGCACAACATCCGAGCTTTCTACAACCAACGCCGAAAAGGGGCTTTGTAGAGATTGATGCCGTAATGTTTGTAATTTTTCTTGAATATCTTCCCCTGGATTTTTTGTGTCCTGATACATTGCGGTGACTTTCCTGAGTAAGTCAATGTAGCCCAGTGCACTGGTCATAAATCCCTGATGGAGGAGCTCAGGATGTTCTAGGAAGTGTGAAATCAGATCTTCAAATGGATGGCATACATCTGAAATGACATGCAGGCCGTAGGTTCCACCGCTACCTTTTAAACTATGGATACGGCGATACACTTCACTGCACATTTCGGCATCGAATCCATTGCTTTCCAGGTTGAGCAATAAACTTTCCAGCTCATCGATATGCGATGGTAAATCGGTCAAATAAGATGATCGCAATGCATTGAGCATTGCCTGCGCTTTATTCATAATTTAATTAGACGCCAAATGCAGTTGAATTAGGTCGAACCTGATCATCGCACATACAGGACGACTCATTGTGCGTGTTGTTATTTTTCTGGTCAACGAACTTCGTATAAATTCGTATAGACATAATGCTTACGTTGCAAAAATAAATAGATGACGTATAAGCAATGCTCGGGGATGGATTTTTCTCGTAAAGTCCAGTACTTAGGAGATCAACGTGGTGCTTTCGATAGTACATCTATACTTATAGGTAGTAGAAATGGCCTGTTTTGTTATACAAAATTGTTATTTTTGTTAAAAAAGGATTATTTTTCTCTACCTTTTGTTGCGCTATCTGGCACTTTCCTTATTTTCATGGGCAAGCTATTCCTCTGGTGCGAGACTGTGTCTGCGCTTCACTGGCAGCGGTCAACAAGAGCTGTTCAGACGAAGCTGCGCTACACACGTCATGTGTAGGATATGTTGAATACACATTGAGAAAAGGAATAAACCATGTTGAAAAATAAATTAGTAATCGCTTTGCTCGCCACTGCCGGTTTGATGTTCAGCGCAGTTGCTTCCGCCCAAGTATATGTTGGTGGCACCGTTGGTAAAGCGCAATGGAGTGATGATTGTTCTGGTCTGAGTAGTTGCGATACCAATGCAAGCACCTACAAATTATTTAGCGGATACAACATCAACGATAAATTTTCCGTTGAAGGAAGTTATTACTCCCTTGGAACGATCAATGCCAATGGCAACATCGCAGGCACACAAAATTCCGCCAGCTTAAAAGGAACAGGCTTTGAATTGGCCGGTATTTACAACCAAGCATTGACTGACAAACTGAGTGGCTTTGCTAAAGTTGGCCTGACTCGCGTCAAAGTTGAGAATAATTTTGTTGCTCAAAACGTGAGTGGCAGTGATAGTCAGAGTTCAACAGCACCAGTATTTGGGATTGGGCTCGATTATAAATTGACAAGCCAGCTTGCGCTTCGCGGCGAAATTGAGACCCGTAAAGTGAAATATAATGGCGAAAAAGATGCTGTGAATAATGTCTCTGTTGGTTTGAAATACAACTTCTGAAATCACTTCTGAATACATTGCTCGATTTTTGATTCACCTCCCCTGAAAGACTTACCGGCATTCTTTGTTAATGACAAATAATGCCGGATTTTTTAGTTTAAATCGGCGTTAACGACTTGTTCTGTTTTTCTGATGATGGTCTTTTAGAGACTATTGATTGATCTGCGTTACAAGTGCTTACGATTGAAGCATTTTAAGCACTCCGTCGACATATCGTTTGCTGGTCATATAGATCACAATTCCGTTTTTATATTTCATAGGGTGTACACCATGTCCGATAACCAAGAGAATAAGCACATTCATCCCCTCGTTGCGGGCGCAGCCGTATCAGTCATTCTGGCCAGTTTGGTCGGCGTTGCGGCGATGACGGGTATCCTACCAAGTTCAAACAGCACAACGAAACAAGACGTAGCGAGTGCAACATCTGCAAGCAATGTCGCTTCAACAGCAGTAGCAATATCAGCTTCAGGTGCGGCTGTTCCTGCAAGTTCGGTTGGTGCAAATTTACCTCCCTCTGAACAGCAAGCTGTCGGAACTGTTGCAACGAGCACAATCCGGCAAAATAACGCATCCAATGCATCGCAATCACAAAATTCACCTCAGGCTCAGAAAGTCTGTCAAAGCTGTGGCATTGTTGAATCGATTCGCGCCGTTGAACAGCAAGAGGCCCAAAGCAGCGGTCTTGGCGCCGTTGCTGGCGCAGTATTAGGCGGAGTCCTTGGACATCAGGTAGGTAACGGAAATGGCCGCACATTGGCGACCGTCGCTGGAGCAGTTGGTGGTGGTTATGCCGGAAATGCCGTTGAAAAACGTACCCATACCAATACGGTGTATGAGGTCAAGGTCAAAATGGACAATGGTCATTACCGGACTTTTAACTCAACTGCACAACCCACTTATCATGAAGGTGAGCATGTGCATATTAATCACGGTAATGTTGTTGCTGACTAACCAGTAGGACGCCATGCTGCTTTAGCGCTGTCACAAGAATTAAAGCAGAATAACGAAGCACGACGCCCATCGTATCAAAAAAAGTAAGCAGATCAATACGCTAAAATTTCGGCAGCGATGTCAGACATCGCTGATTTATTCCGGACGCCGGAATTCGTTTTCTATCCACTTCAGGGCATTTTGTCGGTTGAGTTTAAAGTTCGGGCTGACTTTTACTTGCGCTACCACTTCGCCAGCACTGTCTTCAGCGCTCAGGTACGCAAAAGGATCATCCTCATCCGGTATGATCTTGAGTAGCACTTTATAGTCTGCCTCGTCGGTACTCACCATCAAGCTTTTATTTAATTGCGCGTATAACTGCTGTTCATGTCGGCGGATGACTTCTGACGCCGTTTTGACTAATGTATTAAATGCATTCACATCCAATGGTTTAGGATTTTTTTTATCGCGCCCCATCGTCCATGGACCAACTAATGCGGGTTCTGGTTCGCCATCTTTTAACATCGCCACAGCCCAACCTTCATCGTCGTCATTCTTCATTACACGGGCGGTCCAGCCTTTATCCTTCCAGAGGCGAGGTTCGTGAATCGCTTCACTTTCCGTTAAAGCGGGTTCGTCTTGTTCGTCGAATTGATTATTGGCGTCGCTGAGCGTGTCGGATACAAAATCGTTGTTGCCTGGTGTTGAGTGCTGCAAAACAAGTCCTGAAGAGAGATAAAGAGCCGACATCGTACACCGTCACTCGTATTAAGGGGAAAACGATATCAAAAACGTGAATGAAAGATAGTCTGACGTTAGACAAAAATAAATCCGGTATGTCGGCATGCACACCGGATACCCGATGAAAAATTAATTCAGGTACTTTACTTATTCACCAGCACTGACTTTGCCGCACTTACTATCTTTCCAGTGCGCATGTGCTTCGATTTTGGCGTGGATTTTATTTGTTGCACCACCTTGGCCGCCAGCGATAGTGCCATCACTGACCATACTGTATGTCCATTCTTTATTGTTTTTGACGATGTATTCACCAGTGGAGTTTGAACTGGTGCCGTCCGGCATGATGCAAACGGCTGTAAATTTACCGCCTTTTTCACTTGCAGAAGCGATATTAAATGTACAGTTCTTTTCCGTTTCTTCCATTTTCTTTTTGATAGCGCCGACGTCTAAGCCTTTCGCCACTTCAGATGGCGTCAGACAGTATTGCCGTTTACCACTGGAATGATCTAACGATTCTTGCATGATGGCGCGCTGCTCAGGACTCATGTGCGCCATGTTTTTTTCCATCTGTTTGTGCATGCTGTCGAGCATATTCTGACCATTAATCATGATTACGTGCTCATCTTCCCAAAGTCCAGGCAGCAGCTTAATGCTGACTGTTTGAGCATTGATTGGCAAAACTACTGCATACAAAGCAATTGATAAACAACTGATTGCCATGTGCTTTTGGATACTCTTCATTCATTGCTCCTCATGTTGTGTCGTGTGTGTTGTCGGGATGACGATCATCAGGTGTGGTATGCCTTAGTATTTAACTCGTCGTCCTGTTAAAAATAATAGCAAGATTATCATCTTTAGAAAAATTAAGTTTTTACTAGGGCGTGTTGACATATAAAAAGCTGTTAACTTTTCCCGAAGTGTGTTTACATTCTAGATTTTAAAGAATGAAACGATGCTGCGACTGATGTTGAGAGATGATCAATGGGAACGAATTGCGCCT
>NZ_JBMPPD010000051.1:0-24480 GCF_049339825.1 Undibacterium sp. RuRC25W
GTTTAACGGCCAGTTCTTTAAACTCGGTCGTGTAAGCTTTTTTTGGTATCCTGTTCATCATTTGTCTTTCCAAAGTTACGTTTATTTTACGTCACCTTTGGGGAACTAAATTTCGGGGGAAGCTCAAAAGGGGCAAGAAATATGATGGTTATTCACGTGGAATAACGCATATCTCACCGACCTGTAGTCCCAATTCTATTATTGCCAGTTCCATGCGGTTTCACGCGTTTTGATCTGATTCGGCGACTTACTTATTTGCCGTTCGTTTCAACCACCGCATCAAGGTGCCAAGCAATGGCAATTTTTCATATAATTCTTCTGCTGCATCCCAATAATCCCTGTGCATCTGCACTTTGCCGTCCTCCGAAAAACGGACATGTGTCGCACCACGTATACACTGTTCATCAGGATTGAATTTTTTCATATAAAAATAAAAATCCCAGCACAGAAACGCTGTATCTCCTTGCAACACGGTCGAAGTAATTTTAAAACGAGGTTTTTCCACCTGAACAAACATATGCTGAAAAATATGCGTGACGGCTGGTAAACCGCGAACGTCATTAAATGGATCTTTGAAGTAAGCATCTACGCTATAAATCGTCGATAAATCCCGCGTTTGTTCAGGTGTCAGTGTTTCAAAAAAATGTACTAAGCGTTGTAAGCTGGTTTGGTGATCTATCATCAAGTTTCCTTATAAACCAGTGACTTTATGCACCAGATAGAAATAAGTACGATACGGTAGTAAGCGTGCAAGTCGCAACCAGTTGGTAAAACGTTTTGGAAAATGGATATGAAAATCGCCTTTTTCTAAGCCTTTGACAAGCGCTGCCGCCGCGTCGTGTGCAGTCATAAGCGCAGGCATCTCAAAGTCATTATTTTCAGTCATTGGTGTTGCTACAAAGCCCGGATTGATGAGATACACCGCTATATTACGTGGACGTAAATCAATGAACAGGGATTCACATAAATTAATGATGGCCGCTTTGCTGGGGCCATAAACTAAGGCCTTTGGTAAGCCGGACAAACCAGCGACAGAGCCCACAATACCGATGCCGCCACTTCCTTGTTTCAGAAGCGTTGGCAAGACGACATCGAGGCAATGATAGACGCCACGCACATTGATATCCAATAGGTGATTGACCGCCGCCATGTCAAAACTGTCGACCCGCATTTCATTGTAGGTTCCAGCAACAACTAAGACTAGGTCGATGGTTTTCCAACGTTGCAGGAGCCGTTCGTGCGCCGCCTGTAAGCTCGCCAGGTCAGTGATATCGACAGGTTCTATGAGTGCCTGCGGATAACCTTTTGCTGTTTCCTGCAAACTCAGTACTTGACGTGCTGACAAAGCAACTTCAGCGCCGTAGCTAAGTAATCGTTTAGCAGTTTCAGCACCAATGCCAGTTGACGCGCCGATCACCCACACTCGCCGCTGTTTCCAATTCTGAATAAGCGGGTTCATTGCTGTTGACCATCACGTTTAGTGAAAGACAACGTCACGCTGCCGAGTTCGATACCAAACTTGCGCATAATGGCGCGATTGAGCATGATTTTATTATCCATTAACACCATCGTGTCATCGAAGTCGACATGGTAAGTGCTGCCATCGACAGGCAAGGCAAGGACATAGTTCCAATGCAAGATATTTCCGGATACCGTGCCATCGGCACTGCCAATCACATCGGCTGCTGTACCGACGAAATGATCCGGTGCAGTTTGTTTTAGCGTCCAGACGCGGCGTTGTTTGGTGCCGTCTGAGTACACAAAAGCCTCATCTAGTGTGCCTGTATCGCCATCCCAATGACATTGCATCACCACCGTAAAACGTTTGACGATCTTCCCTGAACGATCCTGAAACATCCCCCATGCATCGACTGTACCGTTAAAGTAAGTCCGTAAATCCAGAGAAGGTTTCTCTTGCCGATAAACAGAGGGATCGATGTTGCTAGCGCACGAAGTCAATAACAGCAGCAGACTAAGTAACGCCAGACAACGGAGGGTAAATGAGGGTTTCATGATGCGTCCTTTTTAGTACAGAAGTTCAATGAGATGGCGGAGTGAGACCAAGTAACTTTTTTCGTAAATCAGGCGCGGATGTGTGTTGATCAAGCCAGATGGCAAAGAAAGCGCGGGCAAATTCAGCATCGCGGATTTCTCCTAATAATTTGCCGTCCAGATAAAACCGTGCCGTTTCATTAGGGACGTAAATTCCGGTGATATGCGTCCCTTCTTTGACATCTGGAAATAGCGCTGTCATTTGCTGTAACCATTGTTGGCGCTGCGTCGTGCTACCCAGTTGTAACTTCTCCATCTCTTGCACGCTGGCATCTGCGATCTTGCGTCCTACCAGACTTCTGGCATAACGTAGGTCGAGCGCAATCTTTTGCTTTGGCTGATCACTCCATCCATCAGGACCAGTCCACAAACTGGCGTCGTAGATGCTCAGACCAAACCAACGATACGTTCCACTCCCCTTGAGACTTACTTGCGGTATCTCCAGCAGAATGTGCGATGGCGGTGTGGTCGATGTTTCGGCAAATGAGACACCGATACATCCATAGCAGAACCACAGCAAGCAAGCGGTGACTGATAACCAGTGCCGGGATATCATTTTTTTACAAGCGTGAACTGCGCGACATTAATATTGCCAGCACGGAATCCTGCTTCACAATACGCCAGATAAAATTCCCATGTACGGATAAACTCATCGTCAAAACCTTGCGCTTTGACTTCACTGACTTTTTCCATAAACGTTTTTCGCCACTCTAACAAAGTACGCGCATAGTCCAAACCAAACGTGAAGGTGTTGACAACGTCAAGTCCGTGCTCGTTGGCAAGTCGTTGGAAGATTTCTATCGACGGCAACATACCGCCAGGGAAGATGTATTGTTGAATAAAGTCCGTCCCTTTGCGATAACGCTCAAATAATTCATCAGCAATGACGATCGTCTGAATACAAGCGCGCCCACCTTGTTTCAGATTCCGCTGCAGGCATGAGAAGTAACCTGGCCAGTATTCTTCACCGACTGCTTCAAACATTTCAATTGATGCGATCGCATCATAATCGCCGTGGGCATCGCGATAATCCTGGATCTGTAGATCACTGCGGCCATGTAGCCCAGCATGTTGTAATCGCTCTCGGGCAAAATGTAATTGTTCCGTTGACAGTGTTAGCCCAGTCACATGGGCGTTTGCATCCCTTGTCGCTATTTCTGCAAAACCGCCCCAACCACAACCAATCTCTAAAATCTTGGCATTCGATGGTAGTGCCAGTTGTTCTAGAATACGGCGATATTTTGTTTGTTGTGCGTCATGTAAATTATCCACCTGATCACCAGCGAATAGGGCGCTAGAGTAGGTCATCGACGGATCGAGCCACAAGCGATAGAAATCGTTACCAATATCGTAGTGTGCATGGATATTTTTCTTGCTGCCAGACTTTGAATTCCGGTTCAGAAAGTGTTTGATACGATAGAGCAAGTTACCCCACCACGTCCCATAGATCACCGACTCCAGATGGTCACGATTACGGGTAATCAGTTCAATTAATCCGGCTAGGTTATTGCTTGTCCAGTGTCCAGCGATATAACTTTCTGCAAAACCGATATCGCCTGATTTCAGCACAGAACGATAAATTTGCCAGTTTTTTAGATTAAGGGTGATGTGTCGATGAGCTTCATCTGCCCGACCAAAATGGGCTATCTGACCATCAGGAAATTGTATCGCCAGCGTGCCATGCTCAAGTTTGTTGAGCATGCTGACAACAAAGCGTGCTTCAGCGGGGAAATGTCCCATATCTAAATGATTTTCACGAACAGTCGTCGACATAACAGTAGAGTGTAATGTGCTCATCGGCTCACCTCTTTGGATGGGGGAAGTGGTTTAGAAAAGAAGGGTACGCGTTTGATAAAAAGCCGCAGTGCCTGAATATGGATTCTGGCAACAACACCCATCGTCATCAGCGGGTAGCTAAGCATGAGCGAGAGAATTTTTCTGTCGTTCAACGCACATTCAGTACCGATAATACTGGTCAATAGCAATGGCCCCACTGCATCGTCGTAGTCAATGTTGGCAACGTGATGATGCGTCGTTGCCCCACTGTTTGATTGAGTCTGTTGCAAAAAACGGAAACGATATCCACCTTCGACTGGGCAAAATGGTGAGACGTGAAAAAGTTTCTTGGCCTTGAGCTCTTCGCCATTTTTCATGGACTCGCCATGCGCCAATAAATAGATATGTTTTTCACCAAAGGTATTGCGAACTTCGCAGACAATGGCCCGCAAACTCCCATCTATATGGTGGCAAAACCAGAAAGAGACAGGATTAAACACGTAGCCGAGTACCCGCGGAAAACACTGAAGCCAGATTTCGCCTTTGGCATCGTGGATGTGTTCATTTTCTAGTAATTGATCAATCCATGCGCTCGGTGTTTGTTTACCGTCACCATGGTCTTTGTCGAAAAAAGACAAAAGGTTAAAGCGATTATGTGAAAACCAGCGACAGTCATTGCGTTCAACGGATGCCGCCATCGTACGCATTGGCAAGCGTAAAAAATAGACGCCGTATTTGAATGCATTTTTTGCCGGACGAAGGCGGATATGGGCTACTTCACCAACACACAGGCGTACAGAAGCTTGATTCGCGATGGACGCAGAGGATGTCATCTCAGGCCGCTTTACTTTCTGATTGTTTGTATTCAACTGGGTCGCGGTGACTAATCGCCGCAGCAACGTTGAGACCGGATTTCAGCCCGTCTTCATGGAAGCCATAGTTTGTCCACGCCCCAGCAAACCAGACGCCGCGTTTGCCTTGGATCGCCGGTAACTGTTGCTGTGCACGAATCGCTGCTTTATCAAAGACAGGATGGGAATAATCATAACTATCGATGATCTGATCTGCGCGAGGTTCCTCGATGGGATTGAGGGTGACGATGACAGGCGTTGTGAACGGTAAAGGTTGTAACTGGTTGAGCAGGTAATGGACACACACGCGGCTTTCGTCGCCAGTTTTGCTTTGGTAGTTCCATGCTGACCAGGTTTTTTTGTTGGAGGGTAAAAAGCTGCTGTCGGTATGGAGCACAGCACGATTCGCCTGGTACTTAACGGCGGACAGGATTTGTTTTTCGTGTTCGTTTGCGTCACTCAGTAACTTGAGTGTCTGATCGCTGTGCGTCGCCATGATGACGTCATCAAATTCTTGTAACCCATTGGTGGCGTGTACGACCATTTTACCGTTTGGGTTAGCATAGACTGCTTTGACTGGCGTATTCAGATGTCGATGGGCGATATATGGCAGCATTTTATCGACATAGTGCCGTGCACCGCCGCGTACTGTGTACCATTGCGGTCTGTCAGTGACTTGCAGCAAGCCGTGGTTATGACAGAAATTGACGAAGGAAGCCAACGGAAATGCCATCATCGTTGCAGTGGGGCAAGACCAGATGCAGGCTGCCATCGGTAATAGATACCAGTTGCGGAATTCCTCGCTGTAATGATGCTGATCGAGAAATGTAGCTAACGGCGTTTGAAATTCTTGGTTGTCTTTGCTCAGTGCTAGTGCGGTGGTTTGTTTGTTAAAGCGGACAATATCGCGCAGCATGCGCAGAAAACTTGGGCTGAGAAGGTTGCGCTTTTGCGCAAAGACGGTGCTTAGATCAGCGCCACCCCATTCTAGGGTGCGTTTTCCTAGCGGCATTTTGACTGAAAATGACATGTCGGTCGCTGCGGTATCAATCTGTAACTCTGCAAAAAGGCGCACCAGGTTGGGGTAAGTTTTATGGTTGAAGACCAAAAAACCAGTATCCACACCGTATGTCTGCCCTTCCAGGGTTATATCGACAGTATGTGTATGTCCCCCAAAGTAGGCGTTTGCTTCAAACAGGCTGACTTCATACCCCGCTTTACTCAGCTCGTAAGCGCTGGAGAGTCCGGAGATACCAGAACCAATCACTGCGATTTTCGTCATGAGGCTGTCTCGTTTTTAAGTTAGGATCATTGCCAAACTAGCAAAGTTATAGTAGTACAGCAGCGAACAGTGAATTGTAGATTTTTGCAAAATCATCTCTCCACTGCCGTTTTCCTTACATCCCTAAGATGCTGTGATGAAAGGAAGTTGATTCACTGCACATCGAATGAATAATATCGGCGAAAATTTATCGCTTAGGATAAAATATGACCGTTAATTCCATTTCGTGACTCATCAGTCACAAAATATACTACAAAGTTTTCTTTTGTGCAGAAAAAATCATGCAAATAAAAATTCCTTTTAAAAAACAACAGTTTGACGCACGTGAAGAAGCCATCATCGATGCGGTCAATCGTCTTTTGTCTGAAAAAGGCTATGACCTCATGACGATGGATGACGTCGCTGATGCAGTGGGAATTGCCAAAGGCAGTCTGTACAAACACTTTTCATCCAAAGAACGTTTGGCGGCGGCCGCCCTGACGCGCTTATTAAAAGCAACGCTGGAAGAACTGGAGAAATTGCCAGAAGAACAGTCAGCGATCCAAAAAATTAAACACATCCTCGCGTGGTCGCTGCGCCTGCGCCTCCACGGTGGCGTTCCTCATTTGCCATCGACCAGTTTGACGTTGCAGCGGAGTCTGATGCTCAATCTCGATTATGTGATGGTGGCGCTGAAGGTACACAAGCGTTTTCACGCAATGGTCGCTGCGGCAAGGGAGCAAGGTGCTTTGACGCCGTTGGTTCCTGATGATGTGTTGGTCTACACTTTATATTCCAGAGCCTGTGATCCGACGATGGAGTTTTTGTTGCGAGATAAAAAACTGACGCATGATCAGATTGTGGATGCGATGGTGCATGCGACGATTGGGGGCTTTTTATCTGAGCCGGCGAGGGGGGGATCGCTCTGATTTTTTGCATGTTATTCCTGCGAAGATAGCAATTCAGTGGCGTTTTTTAATTTGTGAGATTGCCCTTCGTGGGTGGCGGCCGGGAGTGGCCCAGCTGCCGCTTTCCTTTCTTGTTGCGACAAGAAAGATAACCCAAAGAAACGCCCCTCTCCCACAAGCGGAAGGCCTGTCTATGGGGAGGGGGCGCAAGTGCTGAGTTCTATCAGCACTGCCACTCACTTACTGCGCAAGCGCCTTCTCAATATCTGCGATCAGCTTTTTATCATTCGGCGTCGTCACACTCGAATACGCTTGGACGACGTTACCTTTGCGGTCAATCAGGTATTTGTAGAAATTCCACTTTGGCGTCGTACCGGTGGCTTTGATCAGCTCTGCGTGTAATGGGTTGACCTGATCGCCTTTGACTGACGACTTGGCAAACATCGGAAACTTGACGCCATACGTATTGAAGCAGAAATCGGCGATTTCTTTGCTTGTTCCTGGTTCTTGCTTACCAAAATCGTTAGAGGGAAACCCTAACACGACCAAGCCCTTATCAGCATACTTGGCATACATCTTTTCCAGACCTTCATATTGACTGGTGAAACCGCAGTAACTCGCTGTATTGACCACCAGTGTCACTTTTCCTTTGTACTGACACAAATCTTGTGGGCTGTCATCCTGCAAACGATTGAACGTGTGGTGCAAAATTGCAGGACAAGCTTCTGGGGTCTCGGCAAACGCACTGCTAGAAAAGCCTGCTAATAACGCCATACTGAGGATTAATTTGCTGTTCATGTCGGACTCCTGATTGAGAGAATGCAATAGTAGCTGAGACGGGAAAACTCTGCTGAATGACGCCTTTATATGAAAATTGAATATGAATTGGCGAAAAACTTCGTTTTAAAATATAAGGCTACGCTTTATTCTGAAATCCAGATCGAATTACTTACATCGGATTTCATATGCCTAAGACAATAAAACAGACAACATTTTCCCGTTTGCTTAGTACGCTGGTGCTGAGTGTCGCTACATTGGTTCCTGTCGCGGCTCACAGCGCAGATGTCACGCTTCTTAACGTTTCTTATGACCCAACCCGTGAATTGTTCCTAGATGTCAACCAAGCGTTTGCAAAACAATGGCAAGCTAAGACCGGCGACAAAGTGTCCATCAAACAATCGCATGGTGGTTCAGGAAAACAGGCGCGCTCTGTCATTGATGGTCTCGATGCAGATGTGGTGACGTTGGCGCTTGCCTATGACGTGGATGCGATTGCCGAGCGTGGATTGTTGGCCAAAAACTGGCAACAACGTTTGCCACACCATGCAACACCTTATACGTCGACGATCGTTTTTTTGGTGCGTAAAGGTAATCCAAAAGGGATCAAAGACTGGCCGGATCTGATCAAATCAGGTGTTTCCGTCATTACTGCTAATCCAAAAACCTCCGGCGGCGCGCGTTGGGCTTATCTGGCGGCGTGGGGCTATGCGCAAAAAGCACCAAGTGGATCGCCAGCAACCGCTAAAGAGTATGTTTCTAAACTGTTTAAAAATGTACCCGTACTCGATTCTGGTGCACGCGGTGCGACAGTCACCTTCACAGAACGTGGAATCGGTGATGTCTTGTTATCGTGGGAAAACGAAGCGCACTTAGCATTGAAAGAATTTGGCGCAGACAAGTTTGAAATCGTAACGCCGTCAATCAGTGTACTGGCGGAGCCACCAGTGTCAGTCGTTGATAAAGTAGTAGACAAACATGGCACCCGCAAAGTAGCAGAAGCCTACCTGAACTTCCTCTACACAGATGCTGCCCAAGATATTATCGGCAACAACTTCTATCGCCCGAGTGATGAGCGCGCAGCGAAGAAATTTGCCAGTAAGTTCCCGGACATTAAATTATTTACCATCGACGACACGTTTGGTGGCTGGACCAAAGCGCAGAAAGATCATTTTGCTGACGGTGGGATCTTTGATCAGATTTATCTGAGCGGAAAAAAATAAAACGACTGCTGCGCCAGGGTGCCAATGAACTGGCGCAGTCTGTTTTCTAAAGAAAGAATATCCTATGTCTATCCTTCTTCTCTCTGGTAGCCCTTCATCACCATCACGCTCTAGTCGCTTACTTAGCCATATTGGACAGCGCCTCAATGCGCATGGTCAACGTACTGTCAGTATTCATGTACGTGATTTACCAGCACAAGCATTGTTGCACGCAGATTTTGGTGATCCTGAACTCCAAGCAGCGCAACAAATTCTCAAGCAAGCGGATGCGATTGTAATTGCAACGCCGATTTATAAAGCGGCTTATAGCGGTCTGTTAAAAACGTTTTTGGATGTGTTGCCGCAAGAAGGATTGGCTGGAAAAATCGTTTTGCCATTAGCCGTCGGCGGCGGGCAGTCACACATGTTGGCGCTGGATTATGGTTTACGTCCAATTTTGCAGGCGTTAGGTGCACACCACGTGTTGCAGAGCATTTATGCGACTGAACCACAAATCGTGTGGAACGACATCAGTGGTCTGCAGATTGCTTCTGAGATCGAAAAGCGAGTTGAGCAAGGCGTCAATGCGTTGCTCGACAGTCTGCAATGTCATTACGCTCAAACAGGAAAGCGTTCTGCAGAAGAGGGTAAGGAAGTAGATGCCCCCACAGCAGTAACTGCATAACAACTGCAGGCGAAACATCGCCGCTAACTATACCAATAGACATCATGCGACATGCACTTCATTGCTGCAGGGGGCGATATTGTCTGTAGGTTCTGAAAAACGAAATCAGTTCAGAAATTAAAGTTAACAAAGGATAGAAAGATGGAACGACACCGACAAACCCGCCGCCATACGATTGCCATATTATCCGCTATGTTGGCGAGTGGATTGGCGAGTGTAGCTGCACCCGGTTTCACACAAAATAAAGTCAGTAGCACACTGCGCATCGGCTACCAGAAATATGGCCCGTTGACGATTCTTAAAGGGACGGGCGCTTTGGAAAAACGATTGGTCCCGTTAGGCGTCGACGTGAAATGGACTGAATTTACAGCAGGGCCACAATTGCTTGAAGGTCTCAACGTTGGCAGTATCGATTTTGGTACAACTGGGGAAGCGCCGCCGATTTTTGCGCAAGCTGCTGGGGCTGATTTGGTGTATGTCGCCAACGAGCCAGCCGCACCAGGGGGTGAGGCGATTATTGTACCTAAGACGTCTACCTTGAAATCAGTCGCAGACTTAAAGGGTAAAAAAATCGTTCTGAATAAAGGATCGAACGTCCATTATCTACTCGTCAAAGTATTAGAAAAAGCAGGCATTGCCTATCGCGATGTAGAAACCATTTTTCTGCCACCAGCCGATGCCCGTGCCGCCTTCGAACGCGGTAGCGCGGATGCCTGGGTCATTTGGGATCCCTTTTTAGCCGCCGCAGAAAAACAACTCGGTGCGCGTATTCTGGCTGATGGAAAAGGGACAGTCAGTAATCATCAGTTTTATCTGGCTGCACGTCCTTATGCACAAAAACATCCAGAGGTCTTGAAAGCCTTACTTGATGAGCTTGCCCGTGCAGATGAATGGATACTGCAAAACGTGAAACAAACAACGACGATTTTTTCATCACAAACGGGCTTACCTACTGATGTGGTGGAGCTATCAAATGGACGTTTCAGTTTCCATGTGCAGCCAATCAGTGAACAAGTGATTCGTGAGCAGCAGAGCATCGCTGATACCTTCGCTGATCTGAAACTAATCCCTAAAAAAATACAAATAAAAGACGCTGTGTTTGATATTAAATCCAGCACGAAATAAGGAGAACGAGATGAGTCTGAATATTTTTTGGTTTATTCCAACCCATGGTGATAGTCGTTATTTAGGAACGACTCAGGGTGCACGCGATATTAACTACGATTATCTGCGACAGATCGCCGTTGCCGCTGATACCCAAGGCTATGACGGCGTGTTATTGCCAACAGGTCGTTCCTGCGAAGATGCTTGGGTTGTTGCATCCAGTCTGATGAGTGCCACCAAAAAATTAAAATTTCTGGTGGCATTGCGTCCAGGATTGACGACACCTGGTCTGGCTGTACGCATGGCGTCAACGTTTGATCGCCTGTCTAACGGACGTTTGCTGGTCAATATCGTCACCGGTGGTGATCAGGGGGAGCTTGAAGCTGATGGACTCTATGCAGATCACGCAAAACGTTATGAAATTACCGATGAATTTTTACGCATCTGGCGCGCCTCCTTAGCGGGCGAGGGCGGTGATGCAGGGTATGATTTTAATGGTAAGCATCTGACTGTGAAAGGTGCAAAAACACTCTATCCGCCAGTCCAGACACCGCATCCACCCCTGTATTTTGGCGGCTCTTCAGAGCCTGCGCATGAGTTGGCGGCGGAACAGGTTGATGTGTATCTGACGTGGGGTGAACCACCCGCAGCCGTTGCAGAAAAAATTGCTGACATGCGTGCACGTGCTGCCAAGCACGGACGCACATTGCGCTTTGGTATCCGTTTGCATGTGATTGTCCGTGAAACTAATGACGAGGCATGGGCAGCAGCCAACGATCTGATTCGTTATGTTGACGACGATGTGATCGCCCGGGCACAAAAAGCATTCGCGAAAATGGATTCTGTTGGTCAGCAACGGATGGTTGCCTTGCACGGTGGCAACCGTGACAAGTTAGAAGTGTCACCAAATTTGTGGGCGGGTGTTGGCCTGGTTCGTGGTGGTGCAGGTACAGCGTTGGTTGGTGATCCTGAAACAGTTGCAGCGCGGATCAAGGAATACGCTGATCTGGGTATCGATACGTTTATCTTCTCTGGTTATCCGCACCTCGAAGAATCGTATCGTTTCGCTGAACTCGTGTTCCCATTGATTGGTAAGGCATTACCGCGGGTGACCAGTTCTGTGACGGGTCCGTTTGGCGAAATCATGGCAAATGGCATCGCCCCCAAGGTGTCGCAGAGCTAAATCCAGATACAAAGTAACAACAACGAGGAGTTACCGAAGTGGGACCATTTATTACGGAAATCAGTGAGGTGGCGCCTGATCCCAGCGTCGCTGAGCGCTTATCAGGCGATGGCCGTACGTCATCATCCTCAGTGTCGGCGCTTGGTGAAGATATTGCTGCGATCCTCAGCAATATCGGCACATTACTGCGGCATACAACGCCTTGGTTTGCGCCATGGGCGGTACCATTATTATTGATTGTGAGTTGGCAACTGGCAGCACAATTCGGTTACTTGTCAAGCCGGATTTTGCCAGAGCCACTGGCAGTTCTGAAGGCATTTTGGAACTTGACGGTGTCAGGTGAAATTTTCATCCATGTTAAAACCAGCTTATGGCGTGCTATCTCTGGGTTTCTGGTCGGTGGCAGCTTAGGGCTGATGCTTGGACTGCTGACAGGAACCTTTCGCACGGCAGAAACGTTGCTTGATACCACCTTACAGATGGTACGCAATATTCCTGCTCTGGCCCTCTTACCGTTGGTGATTTTGTGGTTTGGCATTGATGAGTCTGCAAAACTGTTTCTGGTATCGGTCGGCGTATTTTTTCCCGTGTATCTCAACACCTTTCATGGTATCCGTTCGGTCGATAAAGGATTGATCGAAATGGCGCGTAGTTACGGACTCTCAGGTTGGTCTTTATATCGTGATGTGATTTTGCCAGGCGCCTTGCCATCAATCCTCGTCGGTGTGCGTTTTGCGTTGGGGCTGGTGTGGGTGTTGTTGATTGTGGCAGAGACGATTTCTGCGCAGGCTGGCATCGGCTACATGACGATGAATGCGCGCGAATTTTTGCAAACGGATGTCGTATTGGTCGGTATTTTGTTATATGCCTTATTAGGTAAATTAGCCGATAGCTTATCGCGTGCTGTTGAATACCGTAGCTTGCGCTGGCATCCAGGTTATCAAAGGAGAAATCGTCATGGCTGAAACGCTGGCAAATTCATCGTCAACTGTGGCGCGCATCGCTGCACTGCGCAAGGAGTTGGATGACGACGGTGAGCTGACCGTCAATGGTCGTCTGACGACAGAACCGGGCGGTTCTGTCGGGACAACAATTGATTTACGTCACCTACAAAAGTCCTATGCCAGTCGTCAGGTGTTGAAATCCTTGAATCTGCATATCGCACCAGGTGAGTTTGTTGCTGTCATTGGTCGTAGTGGCTGCGGAAAAAGCACTTTATTGCGCTTGCTGGCAGGACTGGAACGTGCCGATGCAGGCACTTTGCAGCTGAGAAACCATCAGTCTCCCGCTGCGATACCCACGATTCAGGATAGCGGCACACGCGTTATGTTTCAGGACGCTCGCCTGTTACCTTGGAAAACAGTATTAGATAACGTTCGACTGGGCTTAGAAGGTAACCGCCATCATACGAAAAAAATTGCGGAAGCCACATTAGCGAAAGTGGCACTGGATGATCGTGCTGCGGAATGGCCCTCTATTTTGTCGGGAGGCCAGCGACAACGTGTGGCCTTGGCACGTGCTCTTATTCATCAACCCTCACTATTGTTGTTAGATGAACCACTCGGTGCCTTGGATGCGCTTACACGTATCGAGATGCAGTCATTGATTGAGCAATTATGGCTAGAGCAAGGTTTCACAGCAGTGCTTGTTACGCATGATGTGCAAGAGGCCATCGCTCTGGCTGATCGAGTAATTTTGATTGAAGAGGGACAGGTAAGCCTTGACCTGAAAGTCAATCTCCCACGTCCGAGAGCAAGGGGTGATGCCCACTTTGCGGAGCTGGAAGACCATATATTAAAACGTGTATTACGTCACCCTTCCACGTTGGATAACAGTGATGTAGAGAGTACTGATGCTCAATCACGATTGGCGACGTTCAATCCTTTAACGTGGGCAGTGTAGAGGAAAGCAATGTGTGTGGACAAACAAGTACCGATCCAAAAATAGTCCAGATTTATTGCCACATTTTTAATCATTCATTTTAATTATTCATTTTTCCAACAAATTTTGCGCATTTCAGTTGATGCATCACTTAATGCAGAACAAACAGCGCTTAACCTGAAAGAAAGTTCATCATGACAATTCAAGCTATTAACGTACGTAATCAGTTCCGCGGCAAGATCAAAGCGATTATCGAAGGTTCAGTCGTTTCTGAAGTCGATGTCGAAACCCCAGCTGGCATTGTGACGTCGGTGATTACGACGCGCTCTATCAGGGATCTTAATCTGGTGATCGGTAGCGAAGTCGTCGCGCTGGTGAAGGCGACCGAAGTTTCTATCGCCAAATTGTAATTGCTGCTCATCAGAGACAGCGCGGGTAATAACGTGCTGTTTCTGTTGATGCGGGGAAAAACGAAAGGAAAAACACGATGCAACACGTGACCTTACAACATTATCTGAGTCGCTTGCAGGGCTCATTGGCGAGCAGTAATTTATGGCTTGATGAGCAGGGGCGTGCACGTGGGCGCTACTTTAATGCCAGTCTGACCAGCTCTTTTCAGTCGATCCGTTCTGGGAGCGATTTGCGTATTGTTGCTTTTGAAGGCTATGCACGTAGTTATGATCCAAATGATCAGGGGCTCAATATTTGGCGCTTACTCGATTATGTTGCTAACGATGAAGAATCAGTTGAGCTCGACCGCCTATGCCGTTTACTACATACGATCAATTTCTATCGGCAACAAACGACGAGCGAACTGGATTTATTTCTCAGCGTCCATAGCCGCTTGCTGGCCGCTGTCGAAGGTAATCATGGCGCGGCTTTCCGGCGGATTCTTGATGTACTTGAATTGCCGCATCAGCAGATCGTTTTACAGTTGCCACAAATTACACCAAGCCAGCGCTGGGTATTGACGCATGTTGCAGAAAATTATCGCCGTAATGGGTTCCGCATCGGTGTGAATGCGGCCAATCTTGAACAAGCAAGTGATCTGCTGGGGCGTGTCAGACCAGATACGCTCAAAATTGATGTCAGTGCTGCCAATAACTCAGCCGCGCAGATCGCGTTGCTGGAGCAAGCCGACCGCGGTCAATGCCAAGTGATTTTCCGTAAGATAGAAACCGAACGTCAGCTCGCTCAGTTGCAAACAGCCAATAACACTGTTCATCCTTACGCAGTGCAAGGGTTCTTTTTTGATACCCCTCGAGCGAGTCTTGCTGCTGAAACAGACACATCCGAGCCGCTGAGTAAGCAAATTGAGCTCGATAGTGTATGTGTATAAATTGAATCGATATGCGTTAAACGTCTAAAGACATAACAAAAAATTCGTTTTTCATATATGCAAAACCTGCCAATATGTCTTCTCTTTAGTTGATTTCGTAATTAGGACAACATTGAAATCGTCCCGGCAAGGTAAGACAAGGCGACGCAACGCGAGTAATTGAGTGTCAGCAACACCGCACAATGAATACAGCAGCGTCAGTCTGGCATACCCCACATAGCAAACACTATCGCCACCATGCCGCTGGGACGGCTTTCGCGCTGTCCCCTCTTAAAGGCTAGACATGGCATTGGCTGTAACGACCTCATCACCTGTATCTACCCGCAAGCGAGTGATCCCTGGCTTTCACTTGTCGTTGGGTTTTACCTTGTTTTATCTCGGGCTGATTGTACTGATCCCGCTTTCTGCTGTTTTTCTTAAAACCTTCACCATGACGTGGCCAGCATTCTGGGACACCATCAGTTCAGAACGCGTTGTTGCCTCTTATCGTCTGACATTTGGTGCCTCGTTCTTGGCCGCGCTCATTAACGTCGTCTTTGGCGGTATCGTCTCGTGGGTGTTGGTGCGCTATGAGTTTCCCGGCAAGCGTTTTATTGACGCCATGGTCGATTTGCCGTTTGCCTTACCGACGGCTGTCGCCGGTATCACCTTGGCCACCTTGTATGCGCCGAATGGCTGGATTGGTCAATTGTTGGCACCATTGGGAATTAAAGTCGCCTTTACACCGTTAGGTGTGTTGGTGGCGCTGACTTTTATCGGTTTGCCCTTCGTTGTGCGGACTGTGCAGCCTGTGTTGGAAGAAGCGGAAAAAGAATTAGAAGAAGCGGCATTGAGTCTGGGGGCAAGCCATTGGCAAACGTTCACCCGCGTGACATTGCCGACGATTTTACCTGCGCTGATGACAGGGTTCGCACTCGCCTTTGCACGCGCTACTGGTGAATATGGTTCCGTAATTTTTATTGCCGGCAATATGCCGATGATTTCTGAAATCACGCCATTATTCATGATCACCAAATTGGAACAATATGACTACGCTGGCGCAACAGCCATTGCTGTCGTGATGTTAGTTCTGTCGTTTAGTTTGTTATTGGCAATTAATGCATTGCAGGCGTGGATGCGCCGTCGTCAAGCAGCAGGGAGTAAGGTATGAGCGCAATTTCTGTACAACCCGCTACGCCAGTGCGCCGCGTAGAACCGCCACTGAGTCTGGCGGCAACAACCGAGCCTCGTTGGATACGATATGCCCTGATGTTGGCGGCGTTTGGTTTCCTGACCTTATTTTTGTTTGTGCCATTGGTTGCCGTATTTATTGAAGCCTTCAAAAAAGGTTGGCAGGTCTATCTCGACTCAATTACTGAACCCGATGCATTGTCAGCGATCCGTCTGACGCTGATTGCCGCTGGGATTGCCGTGCCATTGAATCTAGTGTTTGGTGTAGCAGCAGCGTGGACAATTGCTAAATTTGAATTCAAAGGTAAGAGTGTATTACTGACGCTCATCGATTTACCCTTTTCAGTATCGCCAGTAATTTCGGGATTGATTTACGTACTCTTGTTTGGTGCGCAAGGATGGTTTGGAGAATGGTTGCGTGATCATGACATCAAGATTTTGTTTGCAGTACCAGGGATTGTATTGGCAACGATTTTTGTGACTTTTCCTTTCGTGGCGCGTGAGTTAATTCCCCTCATGCAGGCACAAGGTAGTGAGGAAGAAGAGGCTGCGCTGGTATTGGGAGCGTCAGGCTGGCAAACATTCTGGCATGTGACATTGCCAAATATCAAATGGGGTTTGTTATACGGCGTGATTTTGTGTAATGCGCGTGCGATGGGCGAATTCGGCGCGGTGTCCGTGGTGTCCGGACATATCCGTGGCGAGACCAACACCATGCCGCTTCAAGTAGAAATTTTGTATAACGAGTACAACTTTGCAGCTGCGTTTGCAGTCGCCTCTTTGTTGACTTTATTGGCCTTGCTGACGCTCGCATTGAAAGCACTTGTCGAATGGCGTACCAATGAGAGTCAAGCACCACTGGACCAGATTAGTTAAGTATTTGCCGGAGAATTTATGAGTATCGCTGTTAAACAATTACAAAAGCGTTTTGGTCAATTCACGGCACTCGATAATGTGTCGCTAGAATTTCCGGATGGTGAACTGACGGCTTTATTAGGCCCTTCAGGCTGCGGTAAAACCACACTGCTGCGTATTATCGCGGGTCTAGAATATGCAGATCAGGGACAGATTCTGCTTGATGGACAAGATGCGTCGCAGCAGCACGTGCGCGAGCGTCAGGTCGGCTTTGTGTTTCAACATTATGCGTTGTTCAAACACATGACGATCTTTGAAAACATCGCGTTTGGATTGCGTGTGAAACCGCGCGCCCAGCGTCCGAGTGAGGCGCAGATCAAAGAAAAAGTCACCAAGTTACTTGAGTTGGTGCAGCTTGACTGGCTGGCAGATCGCTATCCGCCACAGCTATCTGGTGGTCAGCGTCAACGTATTGCATTGGCCCGCGCCTTGGCTGTTGAGCCTCGTGTGTTGTTATTGGATGAACCGTTTGGTGCGTTGGATGCGAAGGTCCGTAAAGAGTTGCGTCGCTGGTTGCGTCGTCTGCATGATGATCTGCATGTGACGAGTATTTTTGTGACCCATGATCAAGAAGAGGCTCTCGAAGTTGCTGACAAAATTGTGGTGATGAATCATGGCAAGGTCGAACAGGTGGGTGCGCCGGGTGACGTGTATCAGCATCCGGCAACGCCCTTCGTTTATGGCTTCTTGGGTAATGTGAACTTGTTCCGTGGCCGTGTCCATGAAGGCATTCTGGATGCGGATGGTGTCGCCCTGTCGTCACCAGCGCACGCAGAAACACGTGATGCGTTTGGTACTGCTTATGTCCGTCCACACGAGTTTGAGGTTGACCGGTATTCACCAGGTGCTGAAGGACTGATCGCGCAATTACGTCGTATCCATAGCATCGGCCCGCTGGCACAGTTAGAGCTGGAACGTGAGGATAATGGCGATGTGCTGGAAGTCATGATTTCCACCGAGCGATATCAATATTTAAAACTGAAAGTGGGTGAAGTCTTAGTGGTCAAACCGAAGCGCTTACACGTTTTCGTTGATAACCACTCATCGACAAATGGCCAAATCTGATCGCCGCCCTACCGTCATATTACAGATGCATTTAGCCGAGAGTTAATCATGAATTTTCAACAATTACGTTCTATCCGCGAAGCTTCGCGCCGTGGTTTTAACCTGACAGAAGTCGCCAATGTCCTCTTCACATCGCAACCGGGTGTCAGCCGCCAGATTCGTGAGTTGGAAGAAGAACTTGGCGTCGATATTTTTGAACGCAATGGCAAACGCCTGACCGGTCTCACTGAGCCTGGTAAAGGCATTTTGCCTATCGTTGAACGCCTGTTGCTTGAAGCAGAAAATCTGCAACAAGCGGGCAATGAGTACTCTGATCAGACGAAAGGCACATTGACGATTGCCACCACTCATACGCAGGCACGCTATGTGTTGCCGAAAGTAGTACAACAATTCCGTCAGGCGTTTCCGGATGTCCGCATCGCTTTGCAACAAAGTTCGCCAGACCATATCGCTGAATGGGTGTTGTCTGGTAAAGCAGATATCGGTATCGCAACCGAAGGTCTGTCGCAATTTAAAGATCTGGTGTCGTTTGCCTGCTACCAATGGAATCACGTGTTAGTGGTGCCAGAAAATCATCCTTTATTAAAAAAAGAGATTGTGTCGTTAGAGGATATTTCCAATTATCCTTTGATTACCTATGACGTCGGTTTTACTGGACGTGGCCACATTGATGCGGCATTTCAGGAAGCGGGCCTGCGCACGGATATCGTCTTGACGGCCATGGATTCGGACGTGATTCAGCAATATGTCGCGCTGGATTTGGGCGTTGGTATTGTCGCATCAATGGCTATCGAGTCGAACCGTAACAACAACTTGCGTACTATAGCGGTTGATCATCTGTTCACGCCCAATGTGACGCGTTTAGCGGTGCGACGTGGCGCCTATTTACGTACCTATACCTATGATTTTATCCGTCAGTTCGCGCCTGAACTGAGTAAAGACGACATCATTAGTGCCGTTAGCGAGGCCGATACTATCTGAGTATGTGATGCTGTCATAACATAAACGACGGCCTCGCTTCGAGGCCGTGTCGTGCAGCTGTCACAGGTCTCTGTTAGAATTTGAAGCAGGTTTTTTTACTGTCTATTCTTTCGAGGCTGATCATGCTTTACCCAGAATTGTTCAAATCCTTAGAGCAAGTGCGTTGGAATATGGATACCGATATTCCGTGGGACCAATACGATGCCTCGAAGCTGACGCCTGAACAGGCGCAGACAATCAAAATGAACGCCATTACGGAATGGTCGGCGCTGCCAGCGACAGAAATGTTTTTGCGCGACAACCGTGACGATAGTGATTTTTCGGCATTTATGTCGATTTGGTTTTTTGAAGAACAAAAGCATTCCTTGGTGTTGATGGAGTATCTGCGCCGTTTTCATCCTGAGCTAGTACCCACCGAAGCGGAGCTCGATAATGTCCGTTTTGAATTCGATCCCGCGCCGCGTCTTGAGACATTGATGCTGCATTTCTGCGGCGAAATCCGCCTCAACCACTGGTATCGTTGTGCATCCGAATGGCATACCGAGCCTGTCATCAAACACATTTACAAAATTATTAGCCAGGATGAGGCACGCCATGGTGGTGCCTATCTGCGTTATATGAAAAAGTCGCTGGCAGAGGTCGGTGATGTAGCACGCGCAGCGTTCGCTAAAATCGGGGTGTTAATGGCATCTGCCAGACGGACTGAAAAACCCTTGCATCCCACGAATTTGCATGTCAATCAGGCATTGTTTCCGCAAGATACCATTCAAAGCCGTTTGCCTGATCCTGACTGGCTGGAACGTTGGCTGGATGGCCAGATTAAGTTTGATGGGGTGTGGGAGAAGAAAGTTGTTGATCGCATTCTGCACAACATGTCACTCTTGTTTGAGCGTAGTTTTGAGACAGTTCAGGATTTGAACCGCTACCGCAAAGAAATCTCGCAACGTCTGGTATTGACCCCCGTTTAAGCCGCAACCAGAGTACTGCCGTGTACAATAGCCGCTACGCTTTGCTGCAGTAGCGGCTATTTTATTTTTGTTTCTTGATTAACTTTACGATCCCATGCCTGAATTTGAACAAAAAATTACCAGTCGCGAAGAGCTGGTTGCGCGGATTGCCGCTTTGCCAAAACCAGTGGTACTGACCAATGGTGTATTTGATATTTTGCATCGCGGTCACGTGACTTACCTAGCGCAAGCGCGTGCCATTGGGGCGTCGCTCGTGGTTGCTGTTAATACGGATGCTTCCGTAAAGCGTCTGGGTAAGGGCGACGACCGTCCGATTAACCTCTGTGAAGATCGTCTGGCGGTCCTTGCTGCGCTGGAATCGGTGAGTCTGGTTGTACCGTTTGACGAAGACACAGCGCTAGAAGTTGTGCAACAGGCTCGTCCCGAGATCTACGTCAAAGGTGGCGATTACCAGATGGATGCCATCCCAGAAGGACAAGCAGTACTTGCCTACGGCGGTGCTGTGCATGCGATTGCCTTTGAGCACGAACGTTCCACCACGCGCCTTTTACAAAAAGTCCGTGGCATTAGCTGATACGGGTTTGACATCGTTGATCATTTTTGTCGTATCGATGCCAGACTCTAGGAGAGTCGTTGCGTAGGAGAGTCCCGCATGTCAGATACAACTGAGCCCCGTCAAAGCGCCACCATGTGCGTTTCTGGTTAGAAGATACGTTGGATGAATCAGGCAGATCATTATGGATCGGTGCGGCCACTTTTGATGCCGGTGTCGGGCTAAGTCATACGACAGGACAGATTACGCATCATATCGCTGCAGAGGTTGATCAGGAGCGGGATAAGCTGCTTGCTGATTTGCAGAAAACAGGTTCGCTGGTGATTCAGTGGATTGATTCGTTTCAGCCTGTGCGTGAGGGCAAAAATGGTGGTGGCGATCGTTTTGTGACGGATGGTAAGTTGGGGGTAGTAGAAGAGCATTGAAGTTTTTTCGACGCTCTGTTCTTCTTCAATGTGTCAGATTGCCCTTTGGGTGCCGTCACTGCGTGTCGGCACCAATTGCCTTGTCTCAAGTGGAAAAGGTCAAAACCAAAGTCAACACAACCTTCCAACTTAAGCGCCGCCGACAAACCCGTTCTGACGCCACGCTTCATACACTACAACAGCCACGGTATTCGACAAGTTCAGGCTGCGGTTGTCAGGACGCATCGGCAAACGGATTCGTTGTGCTTCCGGAAAGCTATTCCGTAATTCGGGTGCTAGGCCGCGGGTTTCGGCACCAAAGACAAAATAATCACCTGGCTTAAACTCTGCATTCGCAAACACGCCAGATCCGTGCGTAGTGAGCGCAAACATACGACGTTGATCTGGTTGTTCCTGAGCGAGGAAAACTTCCCAGTTTTTATGCACTTTCATTGTTGCATAATCATGGTAATCTAGTCCTGCACGTTTCATTTTGCTATCGTCCAGCGGGAAACCCAAAGGTTCGATCAGGTGCAACTGGACACCCGTGTTTGCGCACAAGCGAATGATATTGCCAGTATTTGGTGGTATTTCGGGCTCAACTAAGACGACGTGAAACAAGGTATTTCCTTAATAAAAATGAGGTGGTGTGCGGGCAAACACATAATTCGTGACTTTTGCCGCACCAAAGCGTTTCAGCATTGTAGCGATTTCATGCAGGGTCATGCCAGTCGTCATTACATCGTCAACGATACCAACGTGTGCGCCTTTTACTTTTGACAACCAAGTTTCATCGAGCATAAACGCATTTATAACGTTTTTCACGCGGGCGACAGGTGTCAGGCTGCTTTGTTGGCTGGTCTCTCGAATGCGGTGTATTGCCTGGACCGCGAACGGTATGCCAAGATGTTTGGCTAAGGGTCTAGCAATTTCAGTCGCCTGATTAAAACCTCTTTCGCGTAATCTGCGCTCTCCTAATGGTACGGCACATAAGACATCAGGCAGGCTCGCCGGTGTGTACTGCAAAATCGCATCTCTTAACATGCGGGCAAATAAAGGTGCTAAGGCCAGTTGGTGGCCGAATTTGAGCGCCAATACCATTTGATCTCGTGGTGCAGCGTAATCACACGCGACAATACTGGCATCGAAAGCAGGTGGGTTTTGCAGACAATCGCCACAACGCGGGGTGTTTGCGCCGGGTGGCATGGGCAATGCGCACTGCACACAACGGTCTATCGCCTGATTGAAATAGCAAGTATGGCAATCATTGCACAGTAATTCTGCTTGCTGTGCGTGACAAAGCACGCAACTGCAAGGCAGCAACGTGGTTATAGTCGCGTTTAGGCTTTTTCGAACGATCAGAGGCAAATGGAGCATAGGCATGCGGCAAATAGGCAGCAAATCTGCATGAGACATCACAAACGTGTAAACTGCAACCTTACCACATTCACTTCCAAACTTAGTTCGTTTCCCTTCTATGCTCAGTGCTCCTATCGATCTGCAACTGGTTCGCCAGCTTTTTTCTCGTCCTGAAAAAATTGCTCCATCTAATTTTTTACGTAGAGAAATTGCTGGACGCATGCGCGAAAAGCTGGAGCTAGTCAAAATTCAGCCAGCGCGCGTGCTCGATGCTGGCTGTGGTGCTGGCGCCGATTTACCTGATCTGCAAAGAATGTATCCAGAAACGCAGGTACTGGGTCTGGACGCCGCTTTGCCGATGTTGACGCACATCCAGCAGCAAGAACATGCCGCCATGAGCGCCGTTGGACGCCTATTGGCAAAATGGACGCCAGCCGCTTTGCGTAGCGAACAGGGCGCCACCTTGCTATGTGGCGACTTTGCCAGCGTACCACTGGCGCCGCAGAGCGTTGATCTGATTTGGTCAAATCTAGCGTTACATTGGCATCCGCAGCCTGATCTGGTTTTTGCCGAGTGGCGCCGTATTTTGCGTACCGAAGGTTTGCTGATGTTTTCTTGCTTTGGTCCGGATACCCTTATCGAATTGCGCGACGCTTTTGCGGAAGTTGATTCGACACCGCACGTGTTGCCATTTGTGGATATGCATGATTTTGGCGATATGCTGGTCAATGCTGGATTTGCGACACCGGTCATGGATATGGAAAAAATCACACTGACCTATCAAGATCCACATAAACTTCTGGCTGACGTTCGTGCCTTAGGCGGTAATCCTTTAAGCACACGCCGTCAAGGCTTAAGTGGAAAAAATGCCTACCATGCCTTGCATGCAGCGCTAGAGCGTCAACGTGCCGCCGATGGTCGCATCAAGCTTACGTTTGAGGTCGTCTACGGCCACGCTTTCCGTCCAGTCAGTCGCAAAACGGCTGCTGGTGAATCGATAGTGCGCTTTGATTTTCCGAAAAATCGTGATTAAGATGTAGCGCATTCTGCGGATGTTTTTTCTAGGTTGTTAAAATCAAATATCGGCAGAATTTTTATTTTTATCGGAAGAATTTCTGTTTACTATTGCAAAAAATCCGTTTTCAGAATTGCATCTGAAGACGGATTTTTTTTTGGTATATCTGTTTTTTCAATAACGATATTGTTCCGTGAACATGTCCGACATCTTCAAAAGTAAAAGCGGAAAAAATTCTGAATATAGGCACGAGCTTACCGCTTGATGTAGCGCATTGTGCTACATCTCAACAGAAGCAATACACATTCATTCTTCATTCTCCTCAATAGTACTGAGGTAATTGTTACCAGTTATTCTAAATTGAAATAAACGGTAAAAGGCATTTTTTCTCAATTTTTTCGCTGGCATTATCTGTTGCAAACAATACCAAAAAATAAGCAATTAAATGGCTTTGTTGAATTAAAAAATTCAACAGTGGATTGACTTATTTTATAAATAAATAACCTGCGCTTTGATGTTGTAAGACGGAACTCTCGCCCGTTTTTAATAGCGAGAATTAGGAGGTAATTGTATGGATGTTTTAATGCCAAAAAATATGGATGAAGGTAAGCAAGCCGACAGCTTTATCGAAGTTTCTATTGAGCAGATTGAAGCTCGAGAAGAGATGGGATGTATTTGTTCAACAGATTTTTGGAGTACTCCCGCAAAATGAGTATTGAACAACTGCTAGTTCAATCATTCGTTGATGTATCAGCGGTGCAGATTGATAGTGAAGGGTTGGTAACACGAGAAAAATAGACACACGTGAAGAACAGTCGTGTGCTTGTCTTTGTTATTACCCGGCACAGTAAGTAGTTAATTTCATGGTCGGACACCATTTATTTGGTATCCGACCTCAAAATATATTCGCGAGTTCAATTTTGAAGTGCAAGCGTATTTTTGAAGAATACCTGATTGGGTGTAAGGTATCCTAATCTTTTTCTTGGTCGATTATTCAGTCTTTTCATGGCGTGATCAATCTCCTGTTGTGT
>NZ_JBMPPD010000052.1:0-21963 GCF_049339825.1 Undibacterium sp. RuRC25W
TCTTTGCTCACATCAAACAATTTAGGCGGGTTGCAACGCGATACGACAAACTCGCTGAACGATTTGCTTCATTTGTGGCAATTGCAGCTTCGATGCTTTGGTTAAAATAAATGTCAACACGCCCTAGCTAATTTGGGCATTTTTTCGCGTCAAAAATATCGAACTTCCTCCAACAATCTTCTAATAAAAAAGAGCCAACGATAGTCGCTATATATAGATGTGTGAAAGCATTAATCTACATCAAAGAATTTTGCATATCGATGATTGGAATGATTCGTTTCCATCAACAACGAATCTCCCTAGAATCAAATTCAAGCATACGAGATCAGACATCATCAGAGCTTGTCTACATAATCTTTAGCACCCCGCTTTGGTCAACTTATTTTAATTATTTCTTTGGAGATTTTTTTATGCGTTACTCACTCAAAAAACTATTACCTGCGATTGCCGTCTTCTCTGCCTTGACTGGCTCCGCATATGCTGCCGACAAAGAAGTCAGCATCGCGTATCAGACCGTTGTTGAACCGTCAAAAATCGCCCAGGCAGATAGCGAATATGAAAAACAAACCGGCTGGAAAATCAACTGGAGAAAATTTGAAAGTGGCGGTGAAGTCATTACCGCCGTCGCCTCCGGTGATATCCAGATTGGTTACGTCGGTAGCAGCCCACTGGCTGCTGCCGCAAGCCGTGAGTCCCCAATCGAAACGATTTTCATCGCAGCAGAAATTGGCGAGGCCGAAGCGCTGGTTGTACGCAACGGCAGTAACATCAAAACGGCAAAAGATCTGATCGGCAAGAAAATCGCCGTACCGTTTGCATCTACTACGCACTACAGTCTGTTAGCAGCATTAAAACACTGGGGTATTGATCCGAAAAAAGTTGAAATTTTGAATCTGCGCCCAACTGAAATCTCTGCTGCATGGGCACGTGGTGATATTGATGCCGCGTACGTCTGGGATCCAGCATTAGGCAAAGCAAAAGAAACAGGCACTGTTCTGACCAATTCAGCACAAGTTGCTAAATGGGGTGCACCAACATTTGATGCATGGATCGTTCGTAAAGACTTCGCCAAGAGCCATCCAGACTTTGTGACAGCCTTTGTAAAAATCACTGGCAAAGCCTATGCAGATTACCGTCAACATGGCAGTACTTGGACTGCTGATTCTAGTCAGGCTGGTAAGATTGCCCGCTTAACTGGTGCCAATAAAGCGGATATCCCTAGCTTATTGCAAAGCTCGATTTTCCCTACACTGGATGAACAGATTTCTCTACGACTCTTGGCTGGCGGCACCATTAAAGCGATCAGCGACACATCGATATTTCTGAAAGAACAAAAGAAAGCAGAACAAGTATTGACTGATTATCGTCCTTATGTAAATGCGCAATTTGCTCAACAAGCAGCAAAATTATAATCTAAAGACTGCAACCCCATCAGTCCGAAGACAGGTGCACCACTGAGTCGTTTGAGAGCGATTTGCTGGGTACCTTTTTAGCTTGGTGTTTGACCTTCTATGCTAAGCAGACTGCAGGTACTCTTTGCGCATGCCGTATGCTATTTTTCAGAATCACACTCAGGTAAGCCGTTTATGATACGACTAGAATCAGTAGGAATCCGCTTCCCAGCAAAAAATCAGGACATTGAGGTTTTAAGTGGCATTAGTCTGGACCTCAAAGACGCCAGTTTCACTGTTGTTATCGGCGAATCCGGATGTGGCAAAACTACACTCCTTAACTTAATCGCTGGTTTTGAAAAGCCAACAAGTGGTCGCCTGACCATCGATGGGAAACCAATTCTAGGGCCGGGTGTAGACCGTGGTGTCGTTTTTCAGGATGACGCGCTATTGCCTTGGCAAACAGTTAAAGAAAATGTCGCATTTGGTTTGCAACTGGCTGGTAAAAATAACGCTGAGCGGGACGTCATCGCAACACAGTACCTAAAGCTGACTGGTCTCGAAGCCCATGCCGACTATCCGATCTGGAAAATTTCTGGCGGTATGCGGCAACGCGTAGGATTAGCACGTGCTCTCGCTGTTGATCCCCGTTTCTTACTACTTGATGAACCTTTGGGCGCACTGGATGCTCTGACGCGAGCGCGTATGCAAGAACATCTTCTGAACGTCTGGCAATTATCTGGCAAAGGAATGCTGATGATCACTCATAGTGTTGAAGAAGCTTTATTTCTCGCGACGGATCTAGTCTTATTACGCGCCAGACCAGGACGCATCGAGAGTATCCGACAACTCGAATTTGGGCGTCGCTTTACCGACGGCGAAAGTCCGCGCAGCATCAAATCGAGTCGGGAATTTGTTGAATTAAGAGAACAAATCTTGCAAGAATTACTGACGCAGGAAGTGGAGCTGGTATGAGTAAGCAGATAACAGAATTGAGCATGACTGAGTTATTAAACACACACACTGCAACAGAATCAATAACACAAACATCAGCACCAGCGCACAATCAACTCCGCCGCTTGCAGCATTGGTCTTCGCTGTTATCCGATCGCGTCTATAGCGTGATCACGTTCGCCTTACTTTTATTGATCTGGAGTGGAATCAGCGCCCTCAAGCTTGTGCCTGAGTTGTTTCTTCCTTCCCCATTATCTGTCTTGAGAAAATTGATCTCTGTCGCCGACGAAGGCTTTGTCGATGCAACTTTACTGGCCCACGCTGCAACCAGCGTCGCACGTGTACTGGTGGCCTTGATTATCGCAATATCAACCGCGGTCCCGATTGGTATCTCTATTGGTCTCAATCGCTATGCCCGTGCAATGATCGATCCTCTAATTGATTTTTATCGCCCGATTCCACCACTTGCGTATTTACCGTTAATCGTCATCTGGTTTGGCATTGGTGAGGCATCTAAAATCATATTGATTTTTCTGGCTGTCTTTGCGCCGATTGCAATTGCTACTGTACAAGGTGTACGTCGGGTTGATCAAAGTCGCATCCGCGCCAGTCTCTCACTCGGTGCAAGTCGATGGCAACTCATTCGTTATGTCATACTACCATCGGCAGCACCGGACATTCTGACTGGCGTCCGTATTGGTCTTGGCGTAGGTTGGTCGACGCTGGTTGCCGCAGAATTAATCGCCGCGACACGTGGCCTTGGATTTATGATTCAGTCCGCAGCCCAGTTCCTCGTCACTGATGTCGTTGTTATGGGCATTATCGTCATTGCAGTCATCGCGTTTGTTTTTGAATGGGGTTTGCGACAATTACAAAAAAAGTTGGTGCCTTGGGATGAAACTTGATAACAATGCGAATTAAAATATAAAGTACGACCGAAGATAAATGGTCAAACTGCATACGCCTAAAACATGGAACTAACAAAATAACCATGCATTGAGAACTGAAGCAAAGTTCTGCTGCATGGAGTTTTCACACGAAGTAAGTACATACAAAGTCTAGTGCGAGACAAACCAACGACAATGCCACCATCGTTGAAACAGTCAATGTCTCGACCTCAAACAACGCACGAGGTAATGATGAAACAGCTACAATCATATCAACATGTGGTTGCACGTCGAAATTGAATCCGCCTTATATTAAAACCCACTTCTTGATACAAGATAAATCCCATGAGTAGCGTATTTTCATCACCAAATCTCACAACAAAATTACCAGACGTTGGAACAACGATATTTACCGTGATGTCCACGCTTGCCACTGAACATCGCGCTGTCAATCTTGGGCAAGGTTTTCCGGATTTTGATTGTGATCCACGCCTGATTGATGCGGTGACGCATGCAATGAAACAAGGATTCAATCAATATCCACCGATGGCTGGCATTGCCACTCTTCGAGAAGCTATTTCAGCCAAAATAACAAGTCTCTACGGTCATCACTACGATCCGAGCAGCGAAATCACCGTTACCGCAGGGGCAACACAAGCCATCATCACTGCCATTTTGGCTACTGTACACCTAGGCGATGAAGTCATCGTACTGGATCCTTGCTATGATAGTTATGTCCCTAGTGTCGTTTTAGCTGGCGGCATTCCCGTTCGAGTGCCATTGACGCCAAGTGATTTTAGACCTGACTTTGATCTGATCGCCGCTGCAATCACCTCCAAAACACGGGCAATCATCATCAACTCGCCACACAATCCGAGTGGAACAGTATGGACCAGATCGGACATGCTCAAGTTACAAGACATGCTCGATAACACGGAGATATTGATTATTTCCGATGAAGTCTATGAACATACTATTTTTGACAACGCCCAGCATCAGAGTGCTGCATCTTATCCAGGATTAGCAAAGAGATCGTTTGTAGTGTCGAGTTTTGGCAAAACATATCACGTCACGGGCTGGAAAACAGGCTATGTCGCCGCGCCATCGGAGCTCAGCGCGGAATTTAGGAAGGTACATCAATTCAACGTCTTCACCGTCAACACACCTGCGCAGCATGGTATTGCGACGTACATGGCGGATGCACAGCCCTACTTGCAATTACCTGTGTTTTACCAAAATAAACGCGATCTGTTCCGCGAAGGCTTAGCTAAAACAAAATTCAAATTACTTCCTTGCGAAGGAACTTATTTTCAATGTGTGGATTTCTCGGCCGTGAGTGGCCTAAATAGCACCGATTTTTGTAAATGGCTGACAACCGAAATCGGCGTCGCAGCTATCCCGTTATCAGCATTTTATGGAAACGGCTTTGATCAGAAAGTCATCCGTTTTTGCTTTGCAAAAAAAGAGGAAACGTTGTTGACCGCGTTGGCTAGATTGGCCAAGTTATGACGGATGGATGCTGTAATCCAATGCATCAATATAGATCGTAAGCACCAGATAAACGAGAGAAAAAACGATGAAACTTATTTTAGTGTGCGGGAATACGTGACCACGACAAACAATTGCCCGAAATTGATAGGGTCCGCGTTGATTGATCGTTACCATAAGATGTTCCATGCTGAGTGAGAGAACAAGGCATAGCCACTCTTTTTATTCACGTATTAGAGGTATTAGAGAATTTTTTGCTGCTAAGTGCAGCAAAAATACGTTTTAAAATAAAAAAAGGCTTACGACATGTCGTAAGCCTTTTTTACTAAACTGGTTGCGGGGGCAGGATTTGAACCTACGACCTTCGGGTTATGAGCCCGACGAGCTGCCAGACTGCTCCACCCCGCGTCTGAAGAATGAAACTATACACGATTTATGCCTATCGCGCAATCGGCACCTGACTTTATTCTGTGTTTCGCGCGAAGCGCTGCAGATGATACACTTCTACCATCACATCAATTCACTTCCATTTCGCTATGAAATTTTGTTCCGAATGCGCTGCACCAGTTGAGCTAAAAATACCTGCCGATGACACGCGCGAGCGCTTTGTCTGTAGTGCCTGCGGCGTTATTCATTACCAGAATCCCAAAATGGTAGTGGGCTCCATCCCAGTATGGGAACAAAATGGAGAGTTAAAGCTGCTATTGTGCAAAAGAGCCATTGAGCCACGACATGGCTACTGGACGTTGCCAGCTGGCTTTATGGAGAATAACGAAACAAGTGCGCAGGCAGCGCAGAGAGAGACCATAGAGGAAGCTGGTGCCAACATTGATCTGCATGAACTCTTTGCCATCATCAATGTGCCGCACGTACATCAGGTGCATTTATTTTACCGAGCGACCCTCCTCGATCTAAATTATGCAGCTGGCACCGAAAGCCTTGATGTGCAACTATTTTCTGAGAATGAGATCCCATGGGATGACATCGCGTTCCCGACGGTCAGCCACACCTTGCGTTTTTTCTTTAGTGACATCAAAAAAGTAAAGCAAGGGGGAAACTTTTCCGTCCACGAAGATGACATTTTGAAGCCAATGCGAGGTAACACTTGATACCTTGGCTGGAAAATAATACCCCTTTTCCTGACGTTAACACCGCACTAACTGAAGAACAAGGTGCCGCTGGGCTTCTGGCGGCAGGTGCAGACCTCTCTGCTGACCGCCTGCTCGATGCCTACCGGCATGGCATCTTTCCCTGGTTTTCTGAAGGACAACCAATATTGTGGTGGTCAACTGATCCCCGTATGGTGCTGGCAACCGACAATTTTAAAATATCCGACAGTCTGCTGAAGACTTTGAAAAAAATTCATCAAGATACTAATTGGGAAATTCGCTTTGACAGCGCATTTGAACAAGTCATGCGCGCCTGCGCCGCGCCAAGGCGAGATGGTGCAGGCACATGGATTTCTGAGGATATTGTTTCCGGCTATTGCGCTTTACATCAGCGCGGTTACGCCCACTCATCGGAAGTCTGGTTCAAAGGTGAATTAGTCGGCGGCGCCTATGGGGTTTGCATCGGCCAGATGTTTTATGGGGAGTCCATGTTTGCCCGGGTCTCGAATGCGTCAAAAGTTGCATTAAGTCATCTGGTTTTTTTCTTACGCCTGCATGGTGTGAAAATGATAGACTGCCAACAAGAGACGGCACATCTTGCATCACTTGGCGCAAAACCGATTCCACGTTCAGAATTTCTGAGATGGATAAAAATCGCCACAGCGATGCCAGAGATAGCAGAATGGAAACCATTGGACACCATTGAAGTCCATTAGTAACCGGCCACCGGACTGATTTTTGCCATCAAGAAATAATTGGAAAAAACAGTTACACAGAAATTAAGAGCACACTCATCGGCAAAGCAATACAAAGAGAGCAACGTGACGCAACTTAACGATTTGCCTTTAGCGAGCATTCAATTTTATGCCACCGCCCCCTACCCGTGCAGCTACCTCGAAGGACTGCAGGCTCGGTCGCAGGTGGCAACGCCGGCTCACTTGATTAACGCTGATACCTATTCCGAGCTGGTCAAAAACGGTTTTCGCCGTAGTGGTATTTTTATCTATCGACCACATTGTGACAGTTGCAGGGCGTGCACCCCTGTGCGGGTACGGGTGGATGAATTTATCGCCAATCGCAGCCAGCGTCGCGCAGAAAAAAAACATGCCACTCTACATGCCACAGTGACGACGCTCGCCTATTCACGCGAGCACTATGAACTCTATCAGCAATACCAGCATCACCGACACTCGGGTGGTGGTATGGATAATGATAGCCACGACCAATACGCACAATTTTTATTGCAGAGCCGCGTCAATACACGTTTAGTTGAATTTCGTGACGATACAGGCGCCTTAAAAATGGTGAGCCTGATTGACATCCTCACTGACGGACTCTCTTCGGTGTACACTTTTTTTGATCCTTGTGACACTGAAGCTTCTTATGGTACTTACAATGTCATTTGGCAAATCCAACAGGCAAAAAATATTGGTTTACCTTACGTCTATTTAGGATATTGGATTGCAGCGAGCCCCAAAATGGCATATAAGATCAACTTCAAACCGCTGGATGCGCTAATGCATGGACATTGGGAGTCGTTATAACGATCACTAATAAGAATCCAAAAGCAGCAGCACCAGATCAATAAAAATGCAGCACATACTTTTATCAGTATTAAAAATGCCTTTTACTTCAACATGATCAGCCAGCCTTTTTAATACCTACTCCCAACGATTATTCCTATGCCTGAAAACCTCTTTTATACGCTGGCACGCTCTATCTTGTTCTCGATGGAACCAGAAAAAGCCCACCACCTGACCCTACCAGCGCTACAGCGCATGACCAAATCTGGATTCGGTGGATTATTTGGCAAGCCAGCCGATGATCCACGCACGGTGATGGGTGTGCACTTTCCTAATCCTGTTGGCCTTGCGGCAGGTCTGGATAAAGACGGCGCATACATTGACGGCCTCGCTTCGCTGGGTTTTGGCTCTATTGAGATCGGCACAGTGACGCCTCGGGCACAACCAGGCAACCCGCTGCCCCGTATGTTCCGCCTCCCCAAAGCTGAAGCGATCATTAATCGTATGGGCTTTAATAATGGCGGCGTTGATGCTTTTGTGCGCAATGTTCAATCTTCCCGTTTTTATCAGGAAAAACAAGGTGTGCTCGGCCTTAACATTGGCAAAAATGCCGACACTCCCATCGAGCGCGCCGCCGAAGACTATCTGCATTGCCTAGAAAAAGTGTATCCTTTTGCAAGCTATGTAACAGTTAATATTTCCTCCCCAAACACCAAGAATCTGCGTCAATTACAAGGTGCGGATGAACTCGATAATTTGCTCGCGCAATTGAAGTCTGCTCAGCAAGGACTTGCAGACAAACACAAGCGCTATGTCCCAATTGCACTGAAAATTGCACCGGACATCGATGCGGAACAAATCAAAACGATCGCTGAAGCACTACTGCGTCACAAAATCGACGGCGTCATCGCCACGAATACCACGATTACGCGTGATGCAGTCAAGGGCTTACCTTTTGCCGAAGAGGCTGGTGGGCTATCAGGAAAACCTGTTTTTGAGTTATCCAATCGCGTCATCCGCGCGCTCAAAGCAGAAGTGGGCAATGAGTTACCCATCATCGGTGTTGGTGGTATTTTTTCGGGCGATGATGCAGCGACTAAAATTCGTGAAGGCGCATCCTTAGTTCAGTTGTATTCAGGCTTGATTTACCAAGGTCCGTCATTAGTCAAAGAATGCGCAGCAGCCTTGCGTAACGTCCGCAATTAAAAAGGTCATTCATGCAAACTACCTCACTCGGTAACAGTCAGCTTCAAGTTAGTAAAATTTGCCTTGGTACCATGACCTTTGGCGAACAAAACAGTGAATCTGAAGCCCATGCCCAATTGGATTACGCCTTGGAACGCGGCATCAATTTTATCGATACCGCAGAAATGTATCCTGTGATGCCGCGCGCAGAAACACAAGGAAAAACCGAACTGTACATCGGGAGCTGGCTGAAGAAAAACAGTGCCAAACGTGACAAAATTATTCTTGCGACCAAAGTCGCTGGCCCCTCTCGCGGCATGCATTGGATACGCGGCGGTGAAAACGACCTAAATGCAGCAAACATCCGCACCGCAGTTGAAAGTAGTCTCCAACGTCTGCAAACGGACTATATCGACCTCTATCAGCTGCACTGGCCTAGCCGTAACGCGCCAATTTTTGGTCAAAAACAATTTGACCCGACGCTGGAGCGCTCGCATACGCCCATCGCTGAAACGATCTCTGTACTAGCCGATTTGATCAAAGAAGGCAAAATCCGCACTTATGGCGTCTCTAACGAAAGCGCCTGGGGTATCGGTGAATTTGTACGTCAGGCAGAACTGCAACAAGTGCCACGTCTGGCGTCTATCCAAAATGCCTGCAATCTGGTGAACCGCGCTTTTGAACAAGGCCTAGACGAAAGCTGCTACCGTGAAAACGTCAGCCTGCTTGCATATAGCCCGTTAGCATTCGGTCAGCTGACTGGAAAATATGTTGATGACGCGAAAGCACATGGACGCCTAACCCTTTTCCCTCCGACATGGAGTCCGCGCTACACACGCAGCAGCGTGCTGGAGGCGAGCGGACAATATGCAGCATTAGCCCGTGCTCACGGTCTGACCCCAACACAATTGGCGTTAGCGTGGTGCTACTCACGTTGGTATATCGCCAGCACAATTATCGGCGCCACGAACCTCACGCAACTGAAAGAAAATATTGATGCGCTTGAAGTAGCGCTGACTCCCGAATTAATCGCTGGCATTGAAAAAATTCATGCAGAATTTAATAATCCGGGACAGTAAAACCGCAATTATCGCCATCTAATCCGAACGAATAAATAAAAAGCCCCAATAGTGATGATTACTGGGGCTTTTTATTTATCAACCATCAACTAAAGGCTTTACAGCGTGGCAGTCGCGAGCTTCGCGCCAAAGCCAATAAACATGACACCAACGCCACCTGACAGTCCCGCGGATAAGCGCCGACGACGAAAAGCATCCGCTAGTCTGGCACCGACCAAAATGATCGCTGTAAGATAGGTAAAACTACAAATCTGGCACACTAATCCTAAAAAGGCATAGGACAACACAGGCGTACTGAATTCAGGATCAACGAACTGAATAAAGAATGAAATAAAAAATAAAATCGCTTTCGGATTCATCAGACTGATGATTAGCGCCCTGGTAAATGGCTTACTCATTGAGTTTGTGCCTTCAACTGCGATATCAGTCGCAGACTGCTCTGTATTTTTCTGACGTAAGCCGCGGCGACTACTCAATAACATTTGTATGCCTATCCATCCTAAATACGCTGCACCACTATATTTCACTGCATAAAACAAGGTTGGATTCGCTTTTAACAATGCTGCCATCCCACCAGCAGATAACACCATCAAGATAAAATCGCCCAGAAAAATCCCACACGCACCGCGATACGCAGGACGAATACCGCGCTGAGCAGCAACACTTAGAACGTACATAGAATTAGGACCTGGCAGCAAGACGATGAAGATCGTGCCAATGAAAAAAGTCCAGAAATCAGAGACGCCAAACGTGGCGTGGATCAAAGCGTTCATGTGATATACCAATGGAGAAAAAAGCGCGGGAGGGAGATCATAACAGGCTAACGTCAGGCTTACCATCCTTGCCTTCACTCGAACTTTACCTCGACACCGACAGCGTTTGTCACTGATATATTGAGGAAGCGATTGCTCCCCCAAGAAGACCGGCCAGATTAAACTTTTACGTCATAGGAATGATGTCGACATCTGCTTACTTACCTCGCTCACGAACAGGGACCTGCACATTACACAAATCGACATGCCCTGCCGGTACTTTGTACCACTCGCCACCACGATTGCGCTGCGCCTCAACGATTGCCTTAAATAATGAGGTATCTGTACGGAGGACCTCAAGATGCGCCCTCTCAGCATCAGACACATCGACAGCTAATCGTATCGCTTTGATTGGCGTATGTTGTTCTGGCTTTTCATAAAAACCTAAAGCAGTCGTGCCACGTGGAAGAACGCTGAGTAGCGATAGCAATGACACCACTTGATAAATGCGGAGCAAACAGGTCGGCGCGAACCGGATATTTCTGCAAAGACATGTTAAGGTCCTCGTCAATAAAAAAGGCAAACTAAAACAATATCAAATATTGGATAGCGGGCAACAAAAAAAGGCACCGCTCAGGGTACCTTTTTCAGTGAAGCCGGCGCTATAAAAAATGGATTATGCGTGCACCAAGGACAGGTGCGCAGCGCGGGAAGCGGCCGTCGACTTTAAGCTGACGTTAAGTGAATTCTGCAACGAAGCAAACGAACCGCCTGCGCGATAATTAAAGCTAACTTCAATGATGTCACCTACTTTCACGTCAAATGGTTCAGGAACAGGTAGAGACATATAGTGATTCAGCCAATCGATGGTTGATGAGCTATCCATGAGGACGGCAAGAATATTTTTGGTCACAAACCGCAGCGCACTCAGGGTGCCCGCCTTTTCCATCGTGAACGTACCTGACCATTGAATTTGCAAACCATTTGGCTGCGTAAAATCAATGACACTGTAAAGCGCAGGTGGCGCTAATTCGCGAGTGTCCGCAGAAAAGACACCCGGCTGTAAAAACTGAATAATTGGTGCCTGATAACCCCAGAAATCATAAGTATGATGGAGAGGTTGCACCGCCATCACAATCGCTTCCGGAATAAAAATAGGTAGTGGCCCACCAAATTTTTCGGTGTAACGTTGCTTGAAATTCTCAATGACCTCAACTTGTTTCTCGCGGATCATTGCGACGTGAATCATTTCACAGATCACGACATCAACTGGTTCTGGTGGCAGGTATTCAAACGCGTCCGCATGAATCACTTCGACCCGATCGCCGTGAGCGTTTTTTGCCAGCAACCGACGTGCTTCAACCACCATATCGGGATTGAATTCAACACAATAGACTTTAGACGCTTTTTGCGCGGCAAACCAAGATAAGACACCAGTTCCACCGCCCAACTCCAGTACTTTTGCTCCTTCAAAAACCTGACGCTCAATCGCCGCCTTGAAATTATCCATGCGATTGGCATCCATCAGCATATTGTGATGATACTGCAGTGGAATAAATTGCCCCAGGTAGCAGCTCTCTGCTTCGCGCTCAATCAACATAGCGTTTCCTTTTTTATCGGTTTCTTCAAGTGGCTGACTGATGGTCGAACATCGCGTCCAACGCAAAAGCAGATTATCAATGAGGAACAAAAAAATATGCGATGACTTTTTTGATCCCAGACCTCGATTATCCAGAGATAAAAAAGAAACAAACGGCAGAGCTAGCATGCAATTGACACTCAATTCAGGCTTTAGAAGCGAATATCGAAAGCAATCTAGAGACCATACAGCCTCTCGATACGCATGATGACACACCAAATGGACTATTAATGAACTTTGATAATAGGAACAGGAACAAGGATAATAACTGGCGGAGCAGGCTCATTCACCAGCGCAGGCTTCTCGCAGTGGGGATCCTTATAGGGGCCAGTAGCTTTGTCCCAAAACTCGCCTGGCGAAGTCTGTGCGCAGAGCTGCGCATCAGACGTCTTACTTTTCCATATATAGTAAGCCGCAGGTGCAGCAAAAACGTGGGCAGTTTGAAGCAATAAGCAAACCACCAACGTTGTTGCTCGCATGATTAGCGTAATCTGACTCGTCATCTCTGCGCCCTCCTCAATGTCAATACCTGCCGCGAACCATCTTCATCATCAGGAAGAATAGCAATCAAGCCATCCCTCCTGACAGATTTAATTATGGATGCTGACGACGATATTGTGCAAGCTCATCGATCGTTAGGATCACCAGATCATGCGTCAAACCATAAGTCTGTACATCCAATCCTTGCGTCATACTGCCATCTGGGTTCATCAGCTCGCACAGCACTGCTGCGGGTGCTAACCCAGCCATCGTGGCGAGATCAACCGAGCCTTCAGTATGTCCGCGGCGCTGCAACACACCACCAGCGACTGCGCGTAACGGAAATACATGCCCAGGTCTGGCAAGATGCTCCGGTTTAGCATCCGGCGCAATGGCCGTCAGGATGGTAGTGACCCGATCTGCTGCGGACACACCGGTCGTCACGCCTTGCTTTGCCTCAATTGAGACGGTGAACGCTGTGCCGTAACGACTTTCGTTATTACTGACCATCGGTGGCAATTCTAATTGCTGTAATTTTTCATCCGGCAAACAAAGACAAACGATACCGCTGCCATCACGAATCATACGCGCCATCGACTCGACATTGATTTTTTCTGCAGCAACGATCAAATCAGCCTCGTTTTCGCGATCAAAATCATCCATCAATAAGACTGGACGTCCCTCACGCAAATCAGCGAGGGCGCGCTGCAAACGTTGTTCAAAAGGAGCAAGAGTGAAGGTTTCTACTTGGGCAGAAATGGAGGAAGAATCAACGTTGGCGGCATTGCCAGCATTGCCAAAAATACCAGAATTTTTACTATCTAACATAATGAAACGCTCCGCAAAATAAAAAGTGCAAAAGACGTTCCAGGGATAAATCAAAAACGCATAGCCATAGGTCAGCGGTCATGGCGCAAACCATGACCACTGCCTTAAGGCGCATCTTCTCTCATCCGGACTATGACCGTCGGCCCTGGAATCACACCAGATCTGCTGACCTTGCCAAAACACAAACATGCACTGGCAAGCGCTCGCGGGCTTGTCTGAAAAATCAGATTTACCGCCGGTGGGGAATTACACCCCGCCCTGAAGACGTACAACCTGCCGACTTATCGGCTTGCTAATTATACGACCATTTTTTTAAACCCGTCTGCCCCGCAATAATTCGGGAGGTAAGGTTGGGTTTGGGTTTGACTTGTTCCGCTTTAGACGAAGCAATTTGTGCCGACACGCAGTGCGGCATCCCTAGAGCGAAGTCTCAACGTCGCCTTTCTTTGGCTTACTTTGCCTTGGCGAGACAAAGAAAAGTAAGTGGCTGCCGGACCACGCCCAGCCTGGTCGCAAGAACCGCAATCTCATAAATTAACAAGAAAATTGGCGGGCTCCACCCACCCTATTGGCTTGTGAGTTGAGTAAATTATCATTTAAGAAATTACATCGGGATGTTAAAGTGCCAAAAAAGCTATGTTTCTCTCATCAAAACCCCAAAATCACCAACTCCGATTATGCATATATCAAAACTGCATATAAGCAAATGAATACTAAGTAGTTTACAATATAAAGGACTTTCATTACGATTCACCCTACTTTACACGGGGTGATATGACTTTAACTTATATATTTTCGGGTTTTGCAGTAGGCACACTGGTCGGCTTGACCGGTGTGGGCGGCGGCTCGTTGATGACACCGTTGCTGACCTTATTATTCGGCGTCTCTCCTAGTGTCGCAGTCGGCACCGACCTCGCCTTTGCATCGATCACTAAAGCAACGGGCACGTTCACCCACCGCTTGCGCGGCACAGTAGACTGGCAAGTGGTCCGCTTGCTCTGCTACGGCGCATTACCGGCAGCCATTGTGGCTACCCTCGGCCTGAAGTATTTTGGCACTCTCAACAAAGAAATCGGTCAAATCATTCGTTATTCGATCGCAGCGTCAGTACTTCTGACTGTCATCGCCTTGCTGTTCAAAAGTAAAATGTTGAACTGGCTCAATAACCGCCCTGAAAAACAGCTACAAGGACGTCAATTACAAGTAGCAACCATTGTTGCGGGTGCCTTATTGGGCACGCTGGTCACTATTTCTTCCATCGGTGCTGGTGCTATTGGTGCTACGCTATTGGTCATGCTATACCCGAGAATGTCTGCAGCACATATCGCGGGTACTGATATTGCCTATGCAGTACCATTAACAGCAATTGCTGCTTTCGGTCACTGGTGGCTAGGTTCTATTGACTGGGCCTTACTCTCCGCCTTGCTGATCGGATCGTTGCCAGGCATTACCATTGGATCAATGGCAGCACGCGCTGTGCCTGAAAAATTATTACGCGGTATCCTGGCAACGACACTGACGCTGGTCGCCGCAAAGTTGATTTTCTAAAATACAAAACCTGCGATCCGAATCAGTTAAACTTTTATACGATAACGCTTCTTCAGCAAACCTAATTTGCATACCTAATTTGCATACCTATTGAGCGCAATTGATGCGCATTGTGAGGACAAAAAGATGTACCGTTATGACCAACACGATCATCAGATCATTAAAGAACGTATCGCGCAATTTCGTGATCAGGTGCGCCGTCGCCTTGCCAATGAATTAACTGAAGAAGAGTTTTTGCCATTGCGATTGCAAAATGGTCTGTACTTCCAACGGCACGCCTACATGCTGCGCGTTGCTGTTCCTTATGGCATGCTGTCTTCCGAACAGATGCGCGTTTTTGCACTGATCGCACGTAAATACGATCGTGGCTACGGTCACTTCACTACCCGTCAGAATATCCAGTACAACTGGATCAATTTGGAAGATGCACCCGATATTCTGGAACATCTGGCCAAAGTTGAAATGCACGCGATCCAGACCTCTGGCAATTGTATGCGCAACATCACCTCCGACGAATTTGCTGGCGTTGCTGCTGATGAAGTGATTGATCCACGTGCTTACGCTGAAATTCTACGTCAATGGACAACCTTCCATCCAGAGTTCGCTTATCTGCCACGTAAATTCAAAATTGCGATCAACGGCTCCAAAGAAGACCGTGCTGCGATTGCGGTACACGATATCGGCTTAACTGTTGTTCATAATGAAGCCGGCGAAGTCGGCTTCAGAGTGATGGTCGGCGGCGGTATGGGTCGTACACCGATTCTGGGCAGCGTTATCCGTGAATTCCTGCCATGGCAGCATGTCATGACGTATCTGGAAGCGATCTTACGTATTTACAATCAATACGGCCGTCGCGATAACAAATACAAAGCGCGTATCAAAATTCTCGTTAAAGCAATTGGTGCGGATGTCTTCGCCAAACAAGTCGAAGAAGAATGGGCTGACATTAAAGACGGCCCTGCGACATTGACAGAAGCCGAATTGAATCGGGTTGCCAGCTTCTTCAGTACACCTGACTATACCAACTTGCCTGCGCAAGATGCGGCATTTGAACAGCACAAAGAACAAAACAAAGCGTTTGCTAACTGGGTCAAACGCAATGTCAAACCGCATAAAGTCGCGGGCTACAGCGCAGTTGTTTTGTCTCTAAAAAAACCAGGCGTACCTCCTGGTGATGCAACAGCAGAACAAATGGACTTTATCGCTGATTTGGCTGACAAATATAGCTTTGGCGAATTGCGTGTCACGCATGAACAAAATCTGGTATTGGCAGATGTAAAACAAAGCGATCTGTTTGCGGTATGGGAAGAAGCGAAATCACATGGCGTGGCAACACCAAACATTGGCTTGCTGACCGACATGATTTGCTGCCCAGGCGGCGACTTCTGTGCGTTAGCGAATGCGAAATCGATTCCGATTGCACTGGACATCACAGATCGTTTTAACGACCTCGATTATCTGCATGATATCGGCGACATCGAATTGAATATGTCTGGCTGTATCAATGCCTGCGGCCATCACCATGTTGGTAATATCGGCGTGTTGGGTGTCGATAAAGATGGCAGTGAGTGGTATCAGGTGTCGATCGGTGGCGCGCAAGGCAATCAGGCTGCGATCGGTAAGATTATCGGTCCATCGTTCTCTGCAGGTCAAATGCCGGAAGTGATCGAACGGATCATTCAGGTATATCTGCGTGATCGTCTTGACAATGAACGCTTTATCGATACAACGCAGCGCCTCGGTATCACGCCATTTAAAGAATTCGTGTACGCCACACCGATTAAAACGACAGAACATCACGGTGAAGACGCGGGTTCCGTTGTCTCTTACTAAGACAGTCACACCGGATTGAGAGCAAAGAAAATATCATGACTGACATTATCAAAGATAAAGCCATCGTTAGCGATGAGTGGACCGTCCTGCGATTGAGCGAAGAACAAACGCCTGACGCTGTTGAAGTACCCGCTGGTAAAACGATCGTCCCTCTGCAAGTGTGGTTATTGCAAAGAGAAGCGCTGATTCAACGTGACGACATCAGCGTCTGGTTTAACAGCGACGAACAAGCTAAAGATCTGAAAGATGACATCGCCCGCTTTAGTTTGCTGGCAGTGAACTTTCCAAAGTTTTCTGACGGACGTGGCTACTCTATCGCTTTCAACTTGCGCTCGCGCTTTGGCTTCACAGGTGAATTGCGCGCGATTGGTGACGTATTACGCGATCAATTGTTTTACATGCAACGCGTTGGCTTTAATGCATTCGCAGTACGAGCAGATAAAAACATCCATGATGCGATCAAAGGTCTGACTGATTTTTCAGAAAAATACCAGACATCGTGGGATGAAAAAAATCCTTTATTCCGCCGCTCTGAACGTGCAGGGGCTGAGGTATGAGCGATCTGCAAAACGGCCTAGACGACCGACTGGCAACCACGCTTGCGATCTTAGAGAAGATTGCACAAGAGTATAGCCCTGCCGTCTTTGCATCGAGTTTAGCTGCAGAAGATATGGTTCTGACCGACCTGATCTTGCGTAACAAATTAGCGATTGGTATTTTTTCACTGGAAACTGGTCGTTTGCACGCAGAAACGCTTGGCATGATTGATAAAATCAAGTCAACCTACGGTGTGGATATTGCGCTCTACAAACCAGAACAGGAAGCCGTTGATCACTATGTGACAAAGAATGGCTTAAACGCGTTTTACGACAGCGTAGAGATGCGCAAAGAATGCTGCCGAATTCGTAAGGTAGAACCATTAAATCGCGCTCTTACTGGCAATAAAGCATGGGTCACAGGACAGCGTCGCAGTCAAGCAGCAACCCGCACCGAACTACCGGTACAGGAAGATGACGTAGCGCATGGCATGCAAAAGTTTAATCCGCTCGCGGACTGGTCAGAAGAAGACGTCTGGCATTACATCCGTAGCAATACCGTGCCTTATAATCCACTCCACGACAAATCCTATCCGTCAATTGGTTGCGAACCGTGCACACGGGCGATCCAGCCAGGCGAAGATGTACGGGCGGGTCGCTGGTGGTGGGAAAATCCGGAATCGAAAGAATGCGGCTTGCATGTTGTCGATGGCAAGCTGGTCCGGATTAACAAGCAATAACGAACGTCTTATCAAAAGTACGCTGATTACATTGAGAAGTGATTATGAATACAGTCGCAGAAAAAAATTTTATTGATGCAGCGAGCAATCGCCATCTGGACTGGCTGGAGTCAGAAGCCATCCACATCATGCGCGAAGTCGCGGCAGAGTGCGGCAATCCGGCATTACTGTTTTCGGGTGGCAAAGACTCCATCGTCTTGTTGCGCTTAGCCGAAAAAGCTTTCCGTCCGGGTAAATTCCCATTCCCATTGGTACATATCGATACTGGGCATAACTTCCCAGAAGTCATTGCCTTCCGCGATAAACGCGTGGCAGAACTCGGTGAGCGTCTGATTGTCGGCTCCGTTGAAGAGTCTATCCGTCGTGGCACGGTACGCCTGCGTAACCCAGCAACGGATTCACGCAATGCGGCACAAGCCGTCACGCTACTCGAAACAATCGCAGAACACAAATTCGATGCGTGTATTGGCGGTGCCCGTCGTGATGAAGAAAAAGCCCGTGCAAAAGAACGTATTTTCTCTTTCCGCGACGAGTTCGGTCAGTGGAATCCAAAAGCACAACGTCCTGAATTATGGGATCTGTACAACACCCGCGTGCACGCAGGTGAAAACATGCGTGTCTTCCCGATCTCTAACTGGACAGAACTCGATGTGTGGCAATACATCGCCCGTGAAAAACTCGAATTGCCACAGATTTACTTCGCTCACGAGCGCCAAGTCATTCCTCGTAACGGTTTGCTGGTACCACTGACAGATCTGACACCACCTCGTGAAGGCGAAACCGTCGAAACACAAATCGTCCGTTTCCGTACAGTTGGCGATATTTCCTGCACCTGCCCCGTGTCGTCAGATGCAGCAACGGTCGAAGCCATTATCGCTGAAACAGCCATTACCCAAATTACAGAACGCGGTGCCACCCGCATGGATGATCAGACCTCTGAAGCATCGATGGAAAAACGTAAAAAAGAAGGATATTTCTAATGAGTGCCATTGAAGAACAAGTCAGCGCCAGCCTGTCCAAAGAACGTGGCTTACTGCGTTTTATTACTGCCGGCTCTGTCGATGATGGAAAGAGCACACTGATTGGCCGCCTGTTATTTGACAGCAAAGGTATTTTTGCAGATCAGCTCGACGCCATTTCCCGCGCCAAACATAAGCGTACAGTGGGTGACACGATCGATTTGTCTCTGCTGACAGATGGTCTGGAAGCCGAGCGCGAACAAGGGATTACGATTGACGTTGCCTACCGTTATTTTGCAACACCAAAACGGAAATTCATCATCGCAGACACACCAGGTCACGAGCAGTACACCCGTAACATGGTGACTGGTGCGTCCACTGCGGATGCAGTGGTGATTCTGGTGGACGTTTCTAAAGTAAAGCTCAATGATAACGGTAGCGTTGACTTGCTGGTGCAGACGAAACGCCACTCCACCATTGCTCACCTGCTCAAAATTGAACACGTGATTGTTGCGGTCAACAAAATGGATTTGGTCAATTATGATCAGAACGTCTACGACCGTATCGTTGCAGAATATAAAAAATTCGCCGACCAACTTGGCTTGACTACCGTACACGCCGTGCCGTTGTCAGCGTTGGCTGGTGATAATGTTGTTACTGCAACAGACAAAATGCCGTGGTATCAAGGACCAACCCTGATCGATCTATTGGAATCATTAAGTGTCTATGATGCATGCCACGATGAGCCGTTCCGTTTCCCAGTGCAATTAGTTGCTCGTCACAACGGTCATGAAGCCAATGACTTCCGTGGCTACATGGGTCGTATCGAAGCAGGTAAAGTCAGCAAAGGTGATCAACTGATCGTGCAACCTAGTGGTCAGTCGGCGACAGTGAAAGATATTCTGACACTAGATGGTTCCTTAGAAACAGCGGTTGTCGGCCAGTCCGTAACTATTTTACTCAACGAATACCTCGACATTTCTCGCGGCGACATGCTCGCTGGTGCAGATCGCCCTGCAACCCAATTAAAAACGGTGAAGGCGGATCTGTGCTGGTTATCAGAAGACGCGCTGGATTTGCGCCGCAAATACTGGTTGAAACACACAACCAAACAAGTTGCTGCCAGGATCACTGCGGTTGACACGCTGCTAGATATCAATACCCAGGAACGTCGCCCAGCCACCAGCTTGAAGTTGAATGACATCGCGACCGTAACTTTGAACGTTCAACAAGCGTTGGCGGTAGATGCATATGATAAACTGCGCTCTACAGGCGCCTTTATTCTGATTGACGAAGTAACGCATCAGACAGTCGCAGCAGGCATGATACGCATCGAGGAGTAATACGCATGACAGCGCCTTTCGGCAAAGTTTATCTGATAGGCGCAGGACCCGGCGCTGCGGACTTAATTACTGTCCGCGGCGCTAGGTTACTGGCACAAGCTGACGTCGTGCTCTACGACGCATTAGTGACGCCAGAGATGCTGGAACTCTGCTCTCAAGCAGTTAAAATTTCTGTTGGCAAACGGAGTGGCCAACGTTCAGCTGCCCAAGAACACATCAATGAACAGTTGGTAGCCTGCGCTAGCAAATATGCAGTCGTCGTACGACTCAAAGGTGGTGATCCGATGTTATTCGGACGCGCTGACGAAGAGCTCAATGCCTTAGAGTCATTCGGCATTTCTTATGAAATTGTGCCCGGCATCACCACTGCACTGGCTGCAGCAGCGAGTGTCAAACAACCACTAACCAAACGCGGCATTGCCCGAAGCGTCGCTCTATTTACCTCCAGCACCGCACCTGGCGAAGCAGCAGACACGCGCATCCCTGAGTGTGATACGCTGATTCAATACATGGGTGGCCGAGAGGCGATGCTAACCGCACAACGCATGTTGGCAGCAAATTTTGCGGCAGACTTACCCGTTGTCGTCATCGAAAACTGTAGCCGAGAAGATGAACGTAGTATTGCACTGAGCCTGCAAGAATTATCACTGGGACTTCCTGCAAGTACAGGACCTGTGTTGGTCATGATGGGCGAGGCAATGCGACCAAGAGCCCACAAAGCCGCGCTAACTTAGCTATCACTTAGCGCACGCAATGCACGAACAGTCGTCCAGATATTAGGGCAAGCGCACTTCATATTTTCGTGCCATATCGTGCAACGCGTTACTTACGTATAGTTGCTCAAATAACTCGTCATAACGGACACGCAACGCATCACAACCGACCTTACAATAAGCCAGATAGCCATCCTGACGGTCGATGAAAGGTTGCAAGATCAACACCTTGGCAGATAAACCCATCTTGTTGAGCAATGCGTCAGAATTACGCAGATTGGTCGCTAGAAAATCGACGCGTTTTGCTACCAGCATATTTAAACCATTCTCTAAGGAATTGGCTACCGCTGGCTTTAATACAGAACGGGCAGACTCGAACCTCTGACCATACACCCAACCATTAATGACCGCCAGCTTGCTATTGCCGAGTGAGGCATAGTTTCCATCCCAATTCAATGCCATAGCGTCACGGCGGACATAAAATGCCATCACGTCCTGGTAAAACGGTCGCTGGGCAAAAGTGAACTTGGTCTCACGCTCAGCAGTTTTATAAGGACCAATCAAAATCTGCGCATGGCCATTTTCAACCATCCACTGCGCACGTCGCCATGGAAAAATATCAAAGCTCACTGTATCGCCGTTTTGTCTAGCCAGCGCACGAATAATGTCAACACTGAGGCCGACATATTCGCCATCGCCCTTACGCTCAAAAATGCGAGCAAATTCAGTACCAACTGCATAGACCTGAGCCGCATAGGCTTGTGATGAGATCAGCGCGAACAGGCACAAAACCAATCGAATCATCGACATCATTTTCCCTAAAAAACGCTTCAACAAGACTACATTAGTAACGCGAGTTCAATTTTGAAGTGCAAGCGTATTTTTGAAGAATACCTGATTGGGTGTAAGGTATCCTAATCTTTTTCTTGGTCGATTATTCAGTCTTTTCATGGCGTGATCAATCTCCTGTTGTGTA
>NZ_JBMPPD010000053.1:0-21575 GCF_049339825.1 Undibacterium sp. RuRC25W
CGTCAACTTCATCAAACCGAACCGCCGGAGTTCCTGGCTGCTGCTTTCTTCTTACTTCCCGTTTTAGCGGGAGGCGAACTATAGCAAAGTACACCTCAATTAGGCAAGGGAAATTTGAAAATGATTTGCTGCATTCATTTCCGCGACTATTCTGCCGCAAATAATTTCCACCCACATACCTCACAACACGTCCACGCCTCTACATATAGAAAAGAAGCAGGTTAAAGCGAGTAACAGGTAAAATATCGGCTTTAAAAGAATTACCTAACTTCCATGGCGAAGTTTTTTGGAAACAACTATGTTACGCATTACCGACTTACAGTTACCGCTCGATCATCCGGAAGGCGCTTTAAAAGAAGCGATTCTGCAATATTTAGATATTGAAGAGCAGGATCTTATTCAATTTACAGTCTTCCGCCGCAGCTACGACGCGCGTAAGAAAACAGCGATCGTCTTGATTTATACGGTTGATTTCGAAACAACGCAAGACGATACATTAATACAAAAATATAAAGATCGCCCTCACTTCGGCATCACGCCTGACACCACGTATAAATTTGTCGCCAAAGCAGGGGAAAATCCATTCAAACGCCCCGTAGTCGTGGGCTTTGGTCCATGTGGTCTCTTTGCTGCCTTGCTTTTAGCTGAAATGGGTTATCGCCCTATCGTTCTGGAACGCGGCAAAACAGTGCGGGAACGTACAAAAGATACGTGGGGGCTATGGCGCAAAAGGGAATTGCAACCCGAATCAAATGTTCAGTTTGGCGAAGGCGGTGCCGGTACGTTTTCGGATGGCAAGTTATATAGTCAGATTAAAGATCCCAAGCATTACGGTAGAAAAGTGTTGACTGAGTTTGTCAAATCAGGTGCACCAGAAGAAATCCTGTATGTGAACAAGCCCCATATCGGAACGTTCCGCTTGGTAAAAATGATTGAGGAAATGCGCCATTGCATCGAAGCGCTTGGTGGTGAAATTCGCTTTCAGCAAAAAGTAACGGATATTGATATTCAGGACGGACAAGTACGTGGCCTGCATGTCAATGATGGGGAGTACATTGAGACAGATCACGTCGTTCTAGCGATCGGGCACAGTGCGCGCGATACCTTCCAGATGATCTATGACCGCGGCGTTTATGTCGAAGCGAAGCCTTTTTCAGTAGGCTTCCGAATCGAGCATCCCCAGTCCGTCATTGACAAAGCCCGTTTCGGTCCAAATGCTGGCAACAAGATATTAGGTGCCGCAGACTACAAGTTAGTTCATCACGCAAAAAATGGCCGTTCAGTGTATAGCTTTTGCATGTGCCCTGGCGGAACAGTTGTGGCCGCAACATCAGAACCCGGGCGCGTCGTAACTAATGGTATGAGTCAATACTCCCGCAATGAGCGTAATGCAAACAGCGCGATTGTCGTCGGAATTACTCCTGAAGATTACCCTGGACATCCGCTGGCTGGCATTGATTTTCAACGTAGACTCGAAGAAATAGCGTATCAATTAGGAGGCGAGAATTACAATGCGCCAGGTCAATTGATTGGCGATTTTATTAAAGGTCAATCCTCTTCTGAATTTGGCGATGTGATTCCTTCATATAAACCAGGCGTCACACTCGTTGATTTAGCAAAAGCACTGCCCGAATTCGCAATTACAGCAATTCGCGAGGCGATTCCGGAGTTCGACAAAAAGATTCGCGGTTTTGCAATGAAAGACGGCATCCTAACGGGGATTGAAACAAGAACATCTTCCCCAATACGAATTAAACGAAGTGATACAAACTTGCAAAGTTTAAATACGAAGGGACTGTATCCTGCAGGTGAAGGTGCGGGTTATGCAGGCGGAATCTTGTCAGCGGGTGTTGATGGAATCAAGGTTGCCGAGGCAGTTGCATTAGACATCGAAAAGAAAAAATAATATCTACTAGCTCATACGCACCAAACTCGACCCACATTTTTTTTGATGACACAACCGTGTCTCATACGATGGCGCGGGTTTGGACGTATTGAGCAACGCCATCGAAAACTAGTTAAGCAAGTCATCAAGACCTTCGCTCAGCTCATGTAATGGCGGCATGTCATTGAGTACCATATCTGAAGTTAATCCTAATTTTCGGACAACGTCTAACGGTAATGTCGCTTCCAGCTCTTCATGACTAAATTTATTCTCCTCAGCCCTAGAGCGCCATGCGGCGATGTGAACAATTCCTGCAATGGGCTCGAACTGGTGCGCTTCTAATGGTGCGGCTGACGCCTTGATCGCTTCAGAGAACGTATCCGGAAATCTCCAGCGTTTTGCTAACTCAGCGCCAACATCATAAAAATCATACCCAAAAGAAGTGCGCTCAATACTAGGTCGACGTGCATCGAGCGTACCGGCGATTTTATCTACTTGCAGCGCCTCTTCCGGCATACCAGCATGCATCACGAGTTGTCCAATGGCATGCATTAGTCCGACCGTAAAAGCAAAATCCGAATTGCCATGCGTTTGTTTTGCCAGCCACTTCGCCACAACAGCAGCATGCAGGCTGTAACGCCAAAATTGTTTCAGGTCAATCCCTGGCATGGTTTTAAAACCACCAGTTAAACCACTGCTAACCACCAAGGTGCGGACAGTCATAAATCCCAGCATCAACACGGCATCGTCGACAGAGCCAACGCTACGTGATGAGTGATAATAGGAAGAATTAGCCAATCTTAAGAGTTTGGCGCTCAGAACCAAGTCCGCAGAGAGTTTCTTGGCGATTTCGTCGATAGAGACACTCTCGTTATTGAAACTCTCAATGACTTCCTGCACAACTTTAGGAATGGACGGCAACGCATTTTGTTGTTGGAACAATGAATCGATCTTCATGGGACATCTCCTGATATGGTGACAGCGCAAAAGAACAGCGTGAGTCCTGCATTCTGAATAAATCTCATGCCAGCAACGATTTTTTGATAGTACAAACAAAACATCAAGAAAATAGTTGCTTGCCATTAAAAATCATACTCTGATATTCACGCCCCACAAAACGTTTTATTTAAAAACAGACATTGCCCCTTAATAATTAACCTTGTTTGATGAAAAATTTAATCATCTTTTGCACCATCAATCCCCAACTCCTGAATTTTTCGGGTGATCGTATTGCGGCCTATCCCCAAGCGGATCGCTGCATCATTCTTTCTGCCATGGGTGTGCTTTAATGCGGCGCGGATCACAATAGATTCAAAGCTCTTACCTAATTTAACGATTACGTCAGTTTGACCGTCATTGAGCATCGCCGAAGCCTCAAGCTCTAATAAGGCTACCCAATTAGCGCTGGAAAGAGTACTGCGCTCCTGTGGGAAATGATCGTTTGGCATCGATGGGGAAGCATCGACAACCGTTTGCTTTGCAGGCTCATTTTTTCTTGAATCTGACGCGTTATTGGCAACAGCCACTGGGAGCATATCTTGCGGTAAATCCGCAATTTCCACCGTTTGCCCCGGGGCCATGACAGTAATCCAATTACACAAATTCTCTAACTGTCGGACGTTTCCAGGAAAATCCATGCCAGATAAATAATGCATTGAGGTTTCTGACAGACGCTTCACATCAACACCAAGTTGCTTTGCACTTTGTGCTAAAAAAAACTTAGCCAAAAGCGGAATATCTTCACGTCGCTCACGCAGACTAGGCAGACGCAAACGAATCACATTCAAACGGTGATATAAGTCTTCACGGAACAGGCCATCTTTGACGCGCAATTCCAAATTTTGATGCGTGGCCGCAATGACCCTGACATTCGCTTTCATTGGCTGATGTCCGCCCACGCGATAAAAATGGCCGTCCGACAGAACGCGTAATAATCGCGTCTGAAGATCAAACGGCATATCACCGATTTCATCTAAAAACAGGGTGCCACCTTCTGCTTGCTCGAAGCGGCCGCGCCGCATTGTCTGCGCGCCAGTAAAGGCACCGCGCTCGTGCCCGAATAGTTCTGATTCTAATAAGTCTTTTGGAATCGCCGCTGTATTAAGGGCGATAAAAGGCTGATTTGAGCGTGGGCTGTGTTTATGTAAAGCGCGCGCGACTAATTCTTTACCACTACCAGACTCACCTGTAATTAAGACCGTCACATTTGATTGCGACAAACGTCCGATAGCACGAAATACATCCTGCATAGCAGGAGCCTGCCCCAAAATTTCAGGTGTTTCTGAGATGCTCTGTTCTACATTCGCCTCACGCAAGCTCTCTTCAAGTGCACGACGAATCAGTTCAACGGCCTTATCCAGATCAAACGGCTTCGCTAGATATTCAAAAGCACCGCCTTGAAATGCCGCGACTGCTGAATCGAGGTCAGAAAATGCAGTCATAATAATCACGGGCAGACCGGGGTGTTTTGCTTTTACCGTTTGCAGAAGTTCAAGTCCGGAAGCACCATGCATGCGAATATCAGAAACCAATACTTGCGGGGCTTCGGATTGCAGGGCCACCATCGCATCGCGCGCATTGGTAAAGCTTTTCGTGATCAGATTTTCTCTGGCCAAAGCCTTCTCGATTACCCAGCGAATTGAATCATCGTCATCCACTATCCAAATTGGTTTCATATCTTTATCTTAGTCTTAGGTTTCAACGTAGCGATTAATGATGACACTTTTGGCGTCTCACACTTGATGCGCTTACTTACATTAAGGAAGCGGAATCAGGATCCGGAAATCAGTACAACCAGGGCGACTTTCACACTCAATCACACCCATGTGTTGATCAACAAAGGTTTGTGCCAAAGTTAAGCCTAAACCGCTACCGCCATCCCGTCCAGATACAAGGGGATAAAAAATTCGGTTGCGGATTTCTGGCGGAATTCCAGGTCCGTTATCAATGATATGCAAATCTAATGCCAGCCTGTAACGTACCTTGGCTACGGTAATTTGCCGAACGACTCGCGTTTTAAATGTTAAACAAGCGTCCCCTTGTCGTATTCTTTCATTCAGTGCCTGCGCGGCATTATGCGCAATATTAAGCACCGACTGAATCAGTTGCTCTTTATCACCGCGAAATTCTGGAATCGACAAATCATAGTCACGCTCAATAGTCAGGCCTTGCGGAAACTCAGCAACGATCAGACTTCTTACCCGCTCGCACACTTCATGGATATTAACATCACCAACAATGTGCGGAAGTCGGTGTGGCGCCAGCAAACGATCAACTAGCGTTTGTAGGCGATCAGCTTCTTTGATAATGACCTGCGTGTATTCTCTGAGTTCTTTTAGCTGACGTTCGGGCAATTCCAATTCCAGCAATTGCGCTGCACCACGAATACCGCCCAGTGGATTTTTGATCTCGTGTGCAAGATTACGGATAAGTTCTTTATTCGCTTTATTCTGATCAAGCATACGCTCTTCGCGATCAAGCTTGAGTTGCTGAACGTTTTCACGAAATTCAATCAGTACAGGTAACTCCGGATTATCTAAGGCCGTTACGATGCTGTGCACGTGCAAAGGCTCCCGCCCTGCACGCTCCAGAGTCAAATCCTGGCGTTTATCTGCAAATTGATGCGCTACCGCTTGCTCAAATACAGCGATCAATTCATTCGCATTAAGAAAAAGATCTCCTAATTTCTGGTGAGTCAGCGCTTTTAAAGAACTATCTAATAAACTTTCGGCAGCGGCGTTCGCAAAGACGATGCTGCCCTCGCCATTAAGAACGATAACAGCCGACGTTAGGAGATCAAGTCCGGCAAATGGGGTAAGAGAATTTTTCAACATAGTCCAAAAAAAAGGCCGCACATAGCGACCTTTACGCAAACATCATGCCTGAAAAACGCAAAGCATGTGCATCATCATTATTTCAGGTTATTGAGTTCGCGTTGCAATGCTTCAATATTTTTTGTAGTCCGACTGATATCGTCTTTCATAGACGCAGTTCGTTCCTGATATTTGGCATAGTTGCGCTCCCCCCCCAATCGCTCCGGTTCACCGTTGTTGTATTCTTTTTTCAGATCATCTAATTTTTTTTGCTCTGACTTCAACTCATCTTGCAAGATTTGCTTGCGATCTGAATCACGCGATTTTTGCGTATAGTCGTCAACTTTTGGAAAATCTGAGGGGCTCGATGCAGATTTACCCTGCGCTTTTTTGGTGGGCGATGGCAACGCGGGAGCAGGAACAAGCGTAATGCCCTGCAATTCGACTTTACTGCACCCTTTGGTTGCACCGGTATTTTTATACTCTTTACGTCCATTTGCATCAACGCATAGATAGACCTCGGTCTGCGCGTAGGCAATGCTTTGCAATAAGAGTAAGGAAACAAGGCCAGTCAATAATCGAGTCATATGCATTCAATAGTCGCGAACAGACTTGTAGTGTATTCGAAGCTCGGGCGATACACAATTCCCGCTTACCAGATGTAACAAAGCACGTGAAAGCACAAAAGAAAAAAAGCGGGGTTGCCCCCGCTTTTTCTTTACCTCGTCATGGATTACAGAGAGTAATACATGTCGAATTCAACTGGATGCGTTGTCATACGCATACGTTGAACATCTTGCATTTTCAGTTCGATGTAAGCGTCGATCATACTGTCGCTAAATACACCACCGCGTGTCAGGAACTCACGGTCTTTGTTCAATGCATCCAGTGCCTCTTCCAAAGAAGAACATACTGTTGGGATCAATGCATCTTCTTCTGGTGGCAGATGGTACAAATCTTTTGTTGCAGCTTCACCTGGGTGAATCTTGTTTTGCACGCCATCCAAACCTGCCATCATCAATGCAGCAAAGCACAGATATGGATTTGCCAGTGGATCTGGGAAACGTGCTTCAACGCGACGGCCTTTTGGATTAGCAACATAAGGAATACGGATAGAAGCAGAACGGTTACGTGCAGAGTAAGCCAATTTCACTGGTGCTTCGTAACCTGGAACCAAACGCTTGTAGGAGTTTGTACCTGGGTTAGTGATCGCATTCAATGCTTTTGCATGTTTGATGATACCGCCGATGTAGTACAGAGCGAAATCAGACAAACCAGCATAGCCGTCGCCTGCGAACAGGTTTTTGCCATCTTTCCAGATTGATTGGTGAACGTGCATACCAGAGCCGTTATCGCCAACGATTGGTTTAGGCATGAAAGTCGCTGTTTTGCCGTAGGTATGTGCTACGTTCCAAACAACGTATTTCAGGTTTTGTGTCCAGTCAGCGCGCTCAACCAATGTAGAGAACTTGGTGCCGATTTCATTTTGACCAGCGCCAGCAACTTCATGGTGATGTACTTCAACTGGAATACCCAAGGATTCCAAAATCAGGCACATTTCAGAACGCATGTCCTGGAAGCTGTCGACTGGTGGCACTGGGAAGTAGCCGCCTTTAACAGTTGGACGATGGCCAGTGTTGCCGCCTTCGAGTTTTTCGCCTGTTGTCCAAGAAGCTTCTTCAGAATCAATCTTCACAAAGCAACCGGACATATCGATTTTCCAACGTACGCCGTCGAAAATGAAGAATTCTGGCTCTGGGCCAAAGTAAGCGGTATCACCGATACCTGAGGATTTCAGGTAAGCCTCTGCACGTTTAGCGATAGAACGTGGATCACGGTCGTAACCTTTGCCATCGGATGGCTCGATCACGTCACATTGCATAAACAATGTTGTTTCTTCCATGAATGGATCGATATTTGCTGTGTTTGGATCAGGCATCAACAACATATCAGACGCTTCGATACCTTTCCAGCCGGCGATGGAAGAGCCGTCGAATGCGTGACCAGATTCGAATTTATCAATGTCGAATTGGGAAACTGGAACAGTTACGTGCTGTTCTTTGCCTCGGGTATCAGCAAAACGAAAGTCAACGAACTTAACTTCGTTGTCTTTCGCCATTTTCAAGACTTCTGCGGCTGTCATTGCCATGTGAAACTCCTCAAATAGAGCTAAAAATAAATTCGGAAATTGCTGAGCACTACGCCAGCCATATTAATCGAAGGAAATGAGCGTATCTATCACCCTCTGTCCCATCGAATTTCATGCATCGGCTAAACTCAACTATCAATCATAGCAGAAACTATGCCACCTTCCAGCCGAACAAAAAACAAATAAATTTATGCATAAATTCATGTTTTTCTCTATTTTCATTACTCCAGCGACAACTATTTAAGTAAGCACCAAAAACATGCAGCACTAAATGAGTGCAAAAAAATTTATTTGCACCAAATAAATGCAGCGCATCTTTCTCGACGCAAATAGCCACGTTTTGGTGCATTGGTGCATGGCGCTGGCAGATATCAATAAAATGGCGTCAATGCTACTTCATAAACCCCTATCGTTATATTTAAGTCATCCGCTCAATATTCACCTTCACCTTCGCATGATCAATACGATCATTCATGGGCATTTTTTAGTCAATGATTGATGCGCATCAGAAACAGTGCCGATTGGAAACGAACATGATTGACTCTCATTTATCCATTAGCTATCGTTCGCTTAATGATTGCGCTAACACGACGGCATGACAATATCCGGCAGTTAACATGAAACTTGACTGTTTCCATCGCCGATAGGACTATTAGTAGACATCATATGCCATCTATCTCCAGAAGGTTCTCCTTCAACTCTCATCTCTTTGCGATATGGACGTTCTTAGCGTCGATTGCAGTTGGCACTTCAATTGTTATTAGGCTCGAACAAAGTGCTCTTATTGAAGAACATCTTTCAACCTCAGGGCTGGCAACCATACAAGTGCGGGAAATTGAGGACAAGTTGGCGCACGCTCTGTCTGCAACTTACGCGGTCGCCTCTCTCATCAAGGATCACAACGGCAACGTCGATAATTTTGAGAGTTTTGGGAACCATTTATTATCGTATCACTCAAGTATAGCTGCCTTATATCTTGCGCCGAATGGCATCACAAGCAAGGTCGTGCCAACGGTCTGGAGAAAGTTTGGACTAGGTATCGACTTGTTTAACGATCCTGAACGAAAGACTGAAGCCATCATCGCAAAAAAGACCAACCAACTTTCTTTGGCAGGACCGCTCATGCTCCGCAGAGGAAGTATTGGTATCATTGGGCGCTTACCCATTTTCCTTCAAAAAGAGAATGACCAAAATCATTTTTGGGGAATGGTCTCTGTTGTCATTCCTTTACAACAAATAATCAAAGAAACAGAACTCCCTTTACTTGCGCAACATGGGCATGAGTATGAGTTGTGGCGATACGACCCCGCCACAGGGCTAAAACAAAGTATAGACAAAAGTGCTCATTTTTATCATCAAAGTGCGGTCAGACAAACAATCAAATTACCTAATACCCTCTGGTATCTCGACGTCGCACTCAATGATGCCGATAGATCGCTGATCGCGCTGATCATCAAATGCAGTCTTGTTTTTCTGGTCAGTCTTATCGTTGCTTGCATGGTCAAGTTATTACTCAACAGCAAGCAACAGAAGCGCAGTCTGGAAGCACTCATTACTTCCCGCACCAATGAGCTAGCAGCCAGGGAAGCAGACTTGTGTCGTGCTCAACGCATTTCCAGAACAGGTAGTTGGGTTGCAGACGCCAACCACAAAATTTTATGTTCCAATGAAGCGTACAGCATACTTAAAATTGCCAAGGGCGTTCAATTAGACCGTCAAACTATTCTGAAAAAGATTCACCCTGATGATCGGCGACAAGCCATTGAACATTGGGAGAGCATAAACAGCAATACTCATAGCGAAACTGAATTTCGCTTACTCATCGAAGGTCAAACAACTTGGGTTCATTCACAAATTGAACTCGATAAAACGTCCAGCGGACAAGAACTACGGCGCATCGGTACATTACAAGATATCACAGCCCGTAAGCGTATTGAAGACGATGTGCGGGTGGCTGCGATCGCTTTCGAAGGGCAGGAAGGTATGGTCATTACCGATGAAAATCGCGTCATTTTAAGAGTAAATAAAGCCTTCACCAGAATTACCGGCTACTCCAAAGAAGAAGCCATCGGCAAGACAACCAGCTTACTCAAATCTGGGATGCATGGCGCAAGTTACTACATCGACATGTCTGAACAATTGAAAGAGAATGGCTTCTGGCAAGGAGAAATATGGAATCGTCGCAAAAATGGAGAGATTTATCCCGAATGGCTGACGATCACAGCAGTCCAGTCCACCGATGGAAAAACGATGAATTACGTAGGTACGATGCAGGACATCACCCAACGTAAAGCAACAGAAGCCAAACTAGAACACCTCGCCTACCACGATCCACTGACTGGCTTGGCAAACCGACGCTTGTTACAGGACCGGCTTCAACACGCACTCGCTAACAACAGTCGAAGTAAGCGCCACGGCGCAATCCTTTTTCTTGATCTAGATAATTTCAAGACGATCAACGACATCAACGGCCATGCAATTGGCGATATGATGTTACAGGAAGTGGCTAAAAGACTGGCCAACAGTATTGGTCGCGCTGACACCCTAGCGCGTATCGGTGGTGACGAGTTTGCATTGATTCTAGAAGGCCTCAATGAACACGTGCAAGACGCTGCGATTAAAGCCAAAAAAAACGCCACACAAATTATCGAGCAACTGAAGTTGCCTTTCTTTATCGACGGCCAGCAATACCACACCACAGCAAGTATCGGTATCGATATCTTCAACGCTGAAACCGACTCTGCCAACGAATTGCTCAAACAAGTCGAAGTTGCCATGTATGAAGCAAAAGCATCTGGTGGCAACACCTTATGTTTTTTTGATCCTGACATGCTCAATATCGTGACAGCTCGAGCGGCAATGGAGGCCGATTTGCGTACCGGTATCTGTCAAGGGCAGTTCATCCTGTACTACCAGCCACAAGTTAATAGTGCAGGCAATCTGATCGGCGCGGAAGCATTACTGCGTTGGAAACACCCATTTAAAGGCATGATTTCTCCTGCCGAATTTATTCCTCTCGCTGAAGAGTCAGGATTAATTCTTCCACTTGGTGCCTGGGTGCTTAAAACGGCTTGCCAACAATTGCTTAAGTGGGAGCAAGATCCGGAAACCATGCAACTCACGATGGCTGTTAATGTCAGCGCCAAACAATTCCGCCAGCCGGATTTTGTTTCCGGCGTTTTGTCCACCATCGTAGAGGTCGGCATCGACGCCAGTAAGCTCAAATTAGAACTGACGGAAAGTTTATTAGTTGACGATATTGAAGAAACAATCAATAAGATGAATCAACTCAAAGCCCACGGTGTATGTTTTTCTTTAGATGACTTTGGCACAGGCTACTCTTCCTTAAGTTACTTAAAACGTCTGCCGCTGGATCAGCTAAAAATTGACCAATCCTTCGTCAGAGACATTTTGATCGATCCGAATGATGCTGCAATTACCAGAACAATTATCGGACTCGGTAAGAGTCTGGGTCTGGCAGTCATTGCGGAAGGTGTAGAAACCGAAGCACAGCGAATTTTCTTACAAAGCCAGGATTGTCATGCTTTTCAGGGCTATCTCTACGGTCGCCCCGCGCCCGAGTTGGCCATCGCCCAAAAAGCCCTTGCCATCTGAACAAGCGTGACTGTGCAAAAGGTTCACAGTCATGCATAATCAGTCTTATTTTTCCATTCTTGATGAAGAGATTCAGGCATGTCTGATCATTCTTTGCTGCAACTTGGACGCCATCGCGGACAAGAACAAAACCTGCCTTATGCGGGCGCACTCTCACCGTCTGAAGCCTATAAGTTATTACAATCAACACCTTCCGCATTATTAGTCGATGTGCGCACTAATGCTGAACGCGACTGGATTGGAAAAGTACTGATTAAGCCCGAACAACATTTCGCCGTGCAATGGAGTTTATATCCGGGCGGCGCGCCTAATGCTGAGTTTTTGACACAACTCCAGACAGTCACCAGCAACCAAGACACTGCGATTCTCTTCCTTTGCCGTTCAGGTGTTCGGTCACGTCATGCTGCCAAATTGGCCACTGAACATGGCTACACAAACTGCTATGACATCTTGCAAGGTTTTGAAGGCGACAAAGACGAACACGGACACAGAAAGACCATTGGCGGCTGGTGCTACCAAGATTTACCCTGGGTCGGTGCCTGATTATTGAATAATTCGCTGGCAAAAGCTTCCATATAGAGAAATAGTTTGCTAGAATAGCGAGCTTCGCTGATGTAGCAAGATCGCAACGACGAAATGCAGGAGAGGTGGATGAGTGGTTTAAGTCACACGCCTGGAAAGCGTGCGTAGGTTTATCCCTACCGGGGGTTCGAATCCCCCCTTCTCCGCCAGGATTAAGTTTCAAGCAGTACCAAGAAACACCAAAACCCGCATGTCTCCCAGTGAGCATGCGGGTTTTTCGTTTCAGGACGTGCCAGAACATTCATTGACAGCCCAAGTTTTTGGCGGTATTTTTGACGGTATACCTAGATACCGCTAAAACGTATACCGCCAAAATGCCTAAACTCGTTACGCCACTCACTGACATTCAGGTCAGAAACGCCAAACCCAAAGACAAGGCTTACAAGCTAGCTGATGGCGCAGGCATGTATTTACTTGTCAATCCTGATGCTACTAAGTACTGGCGCTTTGATTACCGGCTCAATGACAAGCGCAATACGTTAGCTTTTGGCAAATACCCAGAAGTTTCGCTGACGCAAGCACGCGACCAGCGCAAAGCAGCCCGTGAGCTTCTGGCATCAGGCACTAATCCAGCCGCTACACGCGACCAAAAGAAGCAACTAGCCAACGATGTGGCCGCCAATACTTTTGAAAAAATTGCCCGTGAATGGCACACAAACCGCCTAAGTGCATGGAGCGCGGCCACAGCCAAAGACACTATCAGCAGGCTCGAAAAGGACATCTTCCCCGAAATTGGCAAGATGCCGATAGCTGATATAACCCACATGCAAATGATTGCGGCCTTGCGTAAGGTTGAAGATCGAGGCGCTGGTGAAGTTGCGCACCGGCTAAAGTCTACCTGTGCGCGGGTATTCAGCTACGCCAACCAACACGGTATCGAGAATAGAAACCCCGCCGCCGATCTTAAAGACGTGCTTAAACCAGTGAAGGCCAGCCACTTTGCAGCTATTTCCGCAGATGAATTGCCAGCCTTTCTGGAATCAATCAATAAAAACGATACCAGACTGTATGCCCCTACCCGCATAGCATTGCGTTTGATGCTGTTAATCTTTGTTCGCAGCAGTGAGCTACGCACTACGCCATGGAGCGAAATTAATTTAGAGACCGGTGAATGGGTAATACCGTGGCAGCGCATGAAGCGAGGCAAGCTGACAATTAACCCAGACCAGACAGATCATCACGTTTGTCTGTCACGCCAAGGGCTTGAGTTACTGCGAGAGCTACACCACTATACCGGTGGCAGTACTTACCTATTTCCGAATCAACGCGACCACAGCAAACCCATGTCAGGCGATGCTATACGCATGGCCTTAAACCGCATGGGCTATGAAGGTAAGATGACTACTCACGGCTTCCGCGCGTTAGCTATGACCACGCTAAAGGAGAAGCTAGGCTACCGCCATGAGACCGTAGATAGGCAACTTGCCCATGCCCAGAAAGACAAGATAGCGAGCGCCTATGATCGGGCGCAATTCTTAGAGGAACGTAAAAAGATGATGCAGCATTGGGCTGATTACCTCGATGGCATAAAGGCCGGACGTAACGTCATTCATGCCAACTTTAAACAGGCGTAAGACAGCGCCAGCAGAGTGCACAAGCCGCTAACCATGCGGCTTGTTTGCATTGTGAATAGACTTTTTTATGATTCGAATAAAAATTTAAGTCATATATTACAAAAATCTGGTGTTACGGTGTTACAAGACAATGTGCAGGCTGGAAAGCTAGGCTAGGCTTCATTTTTACTGTAACACCATATATATAAATAGGTGTTACAAAGGTGTTACGAAGGTGTTACAGCATTTGATGCATGGGCGCTTCATTGCACTATAAAAAACGATGCGCGGGCTAGTTTTCTGGCATCCACACCCAGCGGCGAAAATTGCTATACGTTTCAAACGTATAACAAATAGGTTTATAATAAATTCAAATTTATTTTAAACACTCGAATGAGAAAATGATTCGTACAAATCCTATTACTAATACACAGACTGTTAATCATCCTTCGCTGATTTCAGAGGTTCGTAAAAGTTCGCAGTTATCGCAAAGTAGTTTTGCGTTGCTATTAGGTATTTCGGTTAGAACCTTGCAAGAATGGGAACAAGGTAGAAGCACTCCCTCTGGCGCAGCACAAACCTTGCTAAAGATTGCCCACAAACACCCAGCAATACTGCGTGAATTGGCGGATGTATGAGTGATGCAAATCTAAACGAAAGTATTCAACAAACCATCGAGAAAATTGGCGCTAATTTACAGAAGACCATTTCTGACGCTGCAAGGCTGACCAATAGAATTTACTTCTCATCGATAAAATTCAAAGTCAATATAAGCAAAGATGCAAAGGCAGGATTGGCTTTAATACGATATTTGCAAAAGGCCATTGATGACCCCGACATAAATGACAGCAATGTCATTAAACCACTTTTGGAAGAGTTTCTTAAGAGTTTGGGTACTATGCGTGCAAGTTCGCTTAGTAAGCCGGTAGAACTTAAAAAGGTATTTGCAAAACCACAGCAATTAGATCGGCAAAGATCGGCGGCGAGGGAGCCAAGGAAAAAAGCCAATAAAGACCTTGCACGGAAATGCTTTAATGATTGGTCGTTAGATGTGGGTAAATATAAAAATAAAACTGCATTTGTTGATCACCTTGTTTTTATGGAATGGTGCGGTACTTCGCAAGCAAATACATGGACGAAAGAGTTTATTAAATCTGAAAAAATTAGTGATGATTTGAGGAAAAAATTAAAAATGTCTATAAAAGAATAAGCGTTTATAAAAAAGTCTTATTACTAGCCTAGGTATTGTTAACAATTACCTAGGCTAACAAATATCTACTTCAAGAAATAAACATGAAAATTCGTCTCGTTGAGCGCCACTCATTCCTAGGGTGGGCAACACAAGCCAACAGGGACGAACATGCAACAGAAAACCTCACCACGTTTATTACGCTTGAATAGCGTATTACAACGTACACCAATCAGTAAATCAGAAATATATAGGCGGGTACGAGCCGGTACGTTTCCTGCGCCTATTCGACTAGGGGCCAGAGCGGTTGCATGGCTTGAATCTGACATTGATCAATACATTCAAAAGCTGGCGCAGGAGTCCGCAAAATGAATGAGATCAAACGCAACATCAAAAATGTGATTTCTGTAACTGCATCACAGAAAAACACCAACAATGATTATCTTAAAACTGCTGAAGAACTTAACGAGCGCGGCGGTTTTGGCGATGAAATAAGCAATTTGCTGGAGATGCAGCAGCAAAACATTCTATTTAATACGCCTCGGATAGGCTCAAAACCAGTTTTGCAATTGAAATACAACATGTCGCGCAGTGAAGATGTCGAGTCATTCAACGAGTTTAAACGTCTTGCCAGCGTTGGATTAACGGCGAGTGACCCTAGTAATGTCTTATATGCTGAGATTGAATTCCACGACCCATTGCAACCAGATCAGCCACCTTTCTACATGGCCGCTACCTTGCATTTAGGTGCGATTACTCAGACTAATGACCAGTACGAAAAAGCATATAGACCATTTGATCTGCTTGCATACGCATCTAACCTTTACTGGTATAAAGAAGCGACCAGCGCCAGCAGTAAGAAAGTTACGTTTTCATTTCGCGGCCAGCGATACACCTACCAGATCGAAGATGATTTTTCGCGCTCGACCGAACAAGGCGCTAACTATTCACAGAAAAGTAAAATAATCAGCATTCGCCACTTTAATGGGGAACCGCACGAAGGAATTATTATTGAGGGTATTGTATGACACCGCATTTACTTGCCAACTTCAGGCACAAGTATTATGCTGTGCATGTCCCTGAGAAAAAAGGGAACGAGTTTGACGACTCGACTAGTACAAGGCGCACAGGCCGCGCAATGCGGCTTTTTCATGTGTGTATTGCCTTTGTGCGTCCTTTATGGGCGGCAATGGCGGGGAGGCTTCGGCCTGCCGGTTACCTTGTACGCCGGTTCGTCAACCCCGCCATTTGCTGCCCACCCTGTTTGACGACTGGGAGCAGTTTAACTACTGTACAAGGAGGCATCATGCCTAGTAAATCCACGCCTATTCGTTTAAGAACCAATAGTGACGCATCATCTGTTCAAGAACTGACCATTTACATCGATCACGAATTTGATATTCTCGAATATCGCGGTACTCGCGCCATGCTTGAAGAAGAAGGCGTTATACCTGTTGATTTTAGGTGGCCCACTGCGTATGACGATCTCCGCTGGGAGTCGGGCAAATTCAAATACTGGCTTCTCCGCCACCGGCCCGATGGGGCCAAAGGCTCGCGTAAAGATTTTGTCGATTGTGACTGGTGGCATTTGCGCTGGAACCTGATTAACGCACCAGACTTCTGGCAGCGTCGCCTTGCAAAAATGGAGAAAGCCCTATCCGATGAAATCTACCGTTGCAGCGACAAAGGCAGAGCAGAGTTTTATATTCAGTATGAACGATTATGGGAAGCACGAAAGGACGAAAAATTTCAAGCATTTAAGGCGCTCATCCCCAGCTTAGTCGCACCAAAACGCGGTCGCCCATCAAAAACAATCATCCAACAAGGAGCAGCTGCATGACTAATTCGTCTACTTTACATGCCATGTTGCCACATCCTCTTGGTAAGCAATTTCCACCCACTGAATTAAATATTGATGCCTTTTATCAGGGGGCGGTTAATTGTGGGATACGTGCGGCTCAGGCTTTCTTTAACGAGGATGAAGCAATTAACCTTCATGCACATCTGCCAGCCTGCCTGCACCATTACCTGAATGTATTGCGCGAATCGTGCGCGGCTCTCAAGCCTTCAGAATCGGTTTGGTTACAACATGAGCAGGCTAGTCGTGATGCTTTTTGTGCTGGCTATCTAGGCCGGATACAGCAGGAATTGCGCATCATGCACAGGCCACCAAACCAATACGGCCTCGCTGCTGTAGTGCATTAATAAATAGCCATGACGCCCATTAATAAATTAAGTCGCATTTGTTCGTAAATGCGCTGGGTGTGCATACGTCTGTACAAATTGTATTAGAGCGTTTTCTCTCGGATTTGATACCAAGAGAGAGCAAAGGATAAACGATGCAAAAGAAAACAATTGAACGTCCAAGCCTTGACACGATACAAGCCGCTTTAAGTTTCATACCACCTAATGAGCGCGACTTGTGGCTAAAAATAGGCATGGGCATAAAACAGGAATTTGGTGAGGCTGGCTTTGATGTATTTGACTCTTGGAGTCGAAGCGCAGAGAACTACAATCAAGACGCGGCAAAATCTAGCTGGAAAAGTTTTAAGACCGGCGGCAAGATTGGGATAGGCACTGTGCTATACGAAGCAAAGCAGCGAGGCTTTAATATTAAAGAGTCTTTACCTGCTGCACCGGTCAGCGCAGAGCAAGCCGCACTGCTGGCGCAGGAACGCGCCGACCGCTTGGCCGCAGATCAGGCAGAGATAGAACGAAAACAAGCAGCAGCGGCGAGTATGGCGGCTAAGGCATGGGATAGCGCCAGCAATACCGGCCAATCAACCTATCTACAAAAGAAAGGTATTGCATCACATGGGTTACGTTTTGCGCCACATCGCACCGGCGATGTATTGCTTATTCCCTTGTATGATGTCAGCGGTCAGCTTTGCAATATACAGCGTGTGTTTGCGAACGGTGACAAACGTTTTTATACAGGTGGCCGTGTATCAGCTTGCTTTCATGGGATTGGTGATGCTGGCGCCGGTAGCGTTGTGTTGATCGCCGAAGGTTACGCGACCGCAGCCGCTTTATACGAGGCCACCGGTTATGCTGTAATGGTTGCATTCAGCGCCAGCAATATAGGTCATGTGGCGGCGATAACGCGTGAGCGTTACCCAGAAAAGCGCATATTGATATGTGCTGATGACGATAGCGAGACCGAAAAAAGCACGGGCAAAAATACCGGTGTTATCGCGGCGCAAGTAGCAGCTAAATCGATTCGTGGCCTATGGTGCAAGCCAGAAGGATTGCCAGAGGGCGGGAATGATTTTAACGATCTATTTTTATCCGCAGGTCGTGAAGTTGTGCAGTCTCAGATCAATGCAGCCTTAAATGTATCTGAGACTATCCAGAATCGAGTACAGGCTGAAAAATTAACACCGGCGAAGGTTGATAAGCCCACTCCTGAGAAAGCGCCTCAAAAGCCGCGCCAGCAACAAAGCAAAAATGCTGGCGCTGGACAATCAAGCAAACCATTTTTCACCAATAATGATGAAGGTGTTTTTTATCATGCCTTCCATGAAGGCGAACCATTGCCAGCTCTCAAAATATGTTCATCCTTGCGCGTGATCGCTAAGACTCGTGATGCTGCTAGTAACGAATGGGGTTATCTCTTGGAATTTAACGACCCTGACGGCAATATCAAACGCTGGTCAATGCCAGCCAAGATGTTATCGGGTGATGGCACACAATACCGCGCCGACTTACTTTCAATGGGCTTACTTATTGAACCTGGCTTAAAGGTCAAAAATCATCTAACGACATACATACAAACCGCAGAAGTTCCAGAGCGTGTGCGATGCGTTGAGCGCACCGGCTGGCATGATGATGTTTATGTGCTGCCAGACCGTAGTATTGGCGATGGCACAGAGCAAGTGCTTTTTCAAACTGCTGGCGGTGCTGTATCGCATTTTAAACAGCGTGGCACGCTCGCAGAATGGCAAAGCAATGTCTCGGTGTATTGCCGTGGTAACTCCCGCTTATTGTTCTTTGTATCGGCTGGCTTTGCATCCCTACTGCTGAATCATGCAAAGGTGCAGAGTTTCGGGCTGCATTTAATGGGTAGTAGTTCAACCGGAAAAAGTACAGCCATGAAAGTGGCCGCGTCAGTATTTGGCGGCGCTGACTACGCCCAAAGTTGGCATGTTACAGATAACTCGTTAGAAGCAACGGCACAAAAGCACTCAGATGCTTTGCTGGTATTGGACGAGTTAGGACAAGCAGACCCTAAGATGGTGGGTAATATCGCGTATATGCTGAGTAATGAAAAAGGCAAAGGCCGAGCCACACAAAATGCAACAGCCAAAAAGATAGCGACATGGAGACTGATTTTTATCAGTGATGGGGAATTATCGTTAGAAGCAAAAATGGCAGAGGCAGGCAAGACCACGAAAGGCGGCCAAGATGTAAGGATGGCACATATCAATGCTGATGCTGGTAAGTCATTGGGCTTATTCGATACGGTACATACCTTCGTTGATGGAGCGGCATTATCACGGCATTTAGTAAGCATGGTGCAGCAGTATCACGGCACAGCAGGTCTTGCTTTCATTGAATGGCTTGTAGATAACGTAGCGCAATTGGGTGATGTGCTGGCGCAGACGATCAGCGAAACAACGAAAAAGCTTTGTCCTGAAAATGCGCACGGCCAAGTAAAGCGGGTATCAGATTTTTTCTCATTGGTTGCGGCTGGTGGTGAGTTGGCAACGGCTGCCGGTGTTACTGGGTGGGTAGATGGAGAGGCCACAGAAGCGGCGAGCACTTGTTTTAACGATTGGCTGGCGAGTCGTGGCACAGCGGGCGATATCGAGAAAGATAGGATGTTGGCGCTGTTACCTGATTTTATTCAAGTTAATGGTGATTCACGCTTTGCATGGGTACACAGAGCAATGGACGACCACGCACCGAAGACAATTAACCAAGCAGGGTTTAAACGTCTGGTGAGCAAAGCTGGCAACCCAATTAAAAATAATACTGACTGGCACAAGGAATATGGTGACAAGGTTCATCCGGACGAAGCTGAAGGCGCAATAATTGAATACTTCCTTTTGCCTAAAGTGTTTAAAGACGAAGTGTGCAAAGGTTATGACGTGCGACTCGTGGCAGATAAGCTGGCAGATATGGGTGTGATTGAGAAAGATAATCAAGGAAAGAATAGCGTGCTAGAACGTTTTGCCGGTACTCCTGCACGTTTCTACAAAATACCCAGTAACAAACTTAATTTACTAATTAGCTAATTGAATTAGTGGCGGCGCGGCTTTGTTGTGGCTGGGGGAGGATATCCGTCCGCGCGGAAAAATACCTGATTATGTATACAGGAATGCCAGTAATATCCGCTTTATTTACTTTTTATTGTATTAAGTGCATCAAATCTGTAACACCGTAACACGTTCTATGTGCTCTGTAACACCTATATGGTGTTACGTGGAAAGCTAATATCCATGCAGCTTTGCGGCTAGTTTGATGCGCTTGTAACACCGTAACACCAATATTAATAGACATCCCTAATTCACATCGGTTTAAGTCTGAATTTCTGGAATTTACACAAGCCTGCACCGCGTAATGCTTTCAAGAGAAAAACCCTTGCAAAGCTGCACCAGTGCTAGTCTTTTAGAATCGACTACTGTCCTTTGGTAATTGCCCACTCTGATCAGACGTTTACTAGCACGCCCGTTACCATTCAATTAAGACAGTCAGTGCTTGGGTGTGGCATAACCTCTTTAATTAAATGGGTCCTTACTTTGAATTCCTTAACCACGGGCATTGCACGCCCCGATCTTACTCTACTGTGAAATTTTCCCTTAGGGGGTTGTACCGTAAAAACTGAGCAATGAAGTTAAGATTAAACTTTGGATAGTTCGATAAAAAAGGGTAAGAAAAACTTTTTGACGGTATCTATGACGGTATCTTAAATTTTTTAAAATACGAAACCTAATATTCATGCGAGTTTCAAGACATTATTCGTCTTCCCCCTTCCGCCAGAATTAAGTTTCAAGCAGTACCAAGAAACACCAAAAACCCGCGTAACTCCCAGTGAGTACGCGGGTTTTTCGTTTCAAGACGTGCCAGACGATACATTGACATCCCACTTTTTTGCATCCATGCTTGCATCCATGGATGAACCCGCCTAAAAGCCATGGATGCAAAATGCCGAAACTCGCTACCCCGCTAACTGATATACAGGTCAAAAACAGCAAACCCAAAGAGAAGACATGGACGCTGGCCGATGGCAACGGCCTGTATCTGGAAATTACCCCTGCTGGTAAAAAAAGCTGGCGCATGGCTTACCGGCGACCAATCACCAAGAAAAACAACCGCCTGAGCTTTGGCGATTACCCGCTGATCGGTCTGGCCGAGGCAAGGGCTAAGTGTCTGGCTGCATCTAAGTTGCTGAAAGATGGTATCGACCCCGCCGCCGAGCGCGACGAAAAAAAGCAGCTTGCCGCTGAATCTGCCGCCCACACCTTTGAGAAAATTGCCCGTGAATGGCATAGCACCCGTCTAAGCGCATGGAGTGCGGCCACCGCCAAGGACACCATTAACCGGCTTGAGAAAGATATCTTTCCAGAGATAGGCAAACTCCCTATCAGCGAAGTAACGCACAAGCAAATGATTGCGGCCTTGCGCAAGATTGAAGAGCGTGGCGCTGGTGAAGTCGCGCACTGAGCTTCCCCCGAAATTTAGTTCCCCAAAGGTGACGTAAAATAAACGTAACTTTGGAAAGACAAATGATGAACAGGATACCAAAAAAAGCTTACACGACCGAGTTTAAAGAACTGGCCGTTAAACG
>NZ_JBMPPD010000054.1:0-20996 GCF_049339825.1 Undibacterium sp. RuRC25W
CGCAATTCGTTCCCATTGATCATCTCTCAACATCAGTCGCAGCATCGTTTCATTCTTTAAAATCTAGAATGTAAACACACTTCGGGAAAAGTTAACAGCTTTTTATATGTCAACACGCCCTAGTCGGATCCTTATTTCATGATGTCTACTTATGCAAGCGGCGCTCTTTTAATAGGATGCCAATAAATTTTGAACCTTGGATTGTATAGCGCTGCCACAGTCGGCGGGGTTCGCTGGCAAGGCGCCAGAACCATTCCAATCCAATTTTCTGCATCCACATTGGCGCACGTTTCTTTTGGCCTAATGCGAACTCCATCGCCGCGCCAACGCAAAGAATAAGCGGGCAATTGTTGCTGGTTTGCTCGCGTTGGTATCTGAACGCAAAATATTCTTGTTTAGGCATTCCGAGGCAAATAAATAAAATGTCCGGCCGCGTTTCCTGAATTCTTAGTATTGCAGCATCGGCCTCGGGACCGTCGGGCGTGAATTGCATTGAAGGACAGACGATATGAACTTTCAATCCAGGATAGACCTTCGCGAATGAAGCAATTAATTCATCTTCTTGTCCCGGCATGCCACCAAGAATGAAAATGGATGATCCCTTTGTTACTGCACCTTTGCACAAGGAAACAAACAAATCGGCACCAGTCACCCTTTCTGTCAGAGGGTGCGGTGTCATTTTACTTGCCCATACAATCGGCATACCATCCGCGAAAATATGGTCAGCTTTCGCATAAAGTGCTTTGAAATCTGGCTGCTGATCAAGGCGAACGATATGGTCGACGTTGGGTGTGACGATCACTTGGCTTCTGTTGCCTCTTTGTGCTGCAATGCGCAGCAGGTGGTCACTGGCTTGACTGAATTGCATGCGACGTATTCTGAGGCCGAATAGCTTGGTCACATCGTCCTCGTGGATTTCTGGGGTGGAGGTAATCATAGGCCTTCAGACAAAGATTTTGTTATTTGTCATGATTGTCGCAGAAGTTCGTTGCTTACATTGTGGCAGAAAGTAAATATTTTAATTTCGCAGGTAGAATCACGTTACTTTGAATCAAGCTAGGTGGATTGGCGCTCTAATATGGCCTCCATGCAGTTTTAACGACAGGAGTTTTCTTTATGCAGCACCGGACTAGAATAAAAATATGTGGATTGACAACTGTTGATGACGTTCGGATGGTTGCGGCTGCTGGGGCAGATGCTCTGGGTTTTGTTTTTTATCCACCCAGTCCCCGTTACGTAACGCCGGAACATGCTTCGCAATTATTGGGTGTGATCCCACCATTTGTAATTTCTGTCGGTTTGTTTGTTAACATCTCTGAGGCGGACCTGGTCGCCGTGATTGCTCAGGCGCCGGTGCAGTTGCTGCAGTTTCATGGCGATGAGACGCCAGAGCAATGTGCTAGCCTCGCGGCTGCGGTAAATCGTCCGTTTTTAAAAGCATTTCGCGTCAGGACTGACACAACCTCGCAGGATTTGTTAGAATGTGCTGCGGCCTATCGTGCTGCAAGTCCTTTGTTTCATGGTTTATTGCTCGATACCTTCGTGGAAGGTTACGGCGGTAGTGGAAAGGTTTTTGATTGGTCTCTCATTCCAAAAGAGCTCGCGCCTCGGGTCGTTTTAAGTGGTGGCTTGAGCGTACACAACGCGACTGGCGCAGTTAGTCAGGTGCGCCCTTTTGCTGTCGACATCAGTAGCGGTGTTGAACTGATAAAAGGTGTTAAGGATGAAATAAAAGTACGTGCATTTATCGATGCCGTGCGACAGGCTGATCAATTATGCTGAGTCGAGGTCGGGTTTATTCCTGAGCGACTTGGTCAAAGGGAAAAATAATGCAACAACCTACCCAATCCGGCATTTCTGCCCTTGGTTCGCTGGCTCAAGCCAGTGAGCAACCTAAAGAACTCTTTCATGCAACCAATTATCAATTTCCAGATGCGAGTGGGCATTTTGGTCAATATGGTGGCACTTTTGTATCAGAAACCCTGACCCATGCGCTGACTGAGCTTAAGGATGCTTACGCGCGTTATCAGCATGATCCTGTTTTTCTGGAAGAGTATCGCAACGAGTTAAAATATTTTGTTGGTCGCCCGTCGCCTGTCTATCATGCGCGTCGTTGGTCGGAGATGATGGGCGGAGCGCAAATCTATTTTAAACGTGAAGACCTGAATCATACTGGTGCGCACAAAATCAATAACGTGATCGGCCAGGCATTGTTGGCAAAACGAATGGGTAAACCACGTGTTATTGCAGAAACGGGTGCAGGTCAGCATGGTGTTGCAACTGCCACTATTTGCGCTCGATTTGGGCTGGAGTGCGTGGTGTACATGGGGTCTGAGGATGTTAAACGTCAGGCGCAGAACGTGTACCGGATGAAGTTGTTAGGTGCGACTGTTGTTCCCGTTGAATCTGGCTCAAAAACGCTCAAAGACGCTCTCAATGAGGCAATGCGTGATTGGGTGACCAATGTTGAAAATACGTTTTATATCATCGGCACTGTGGCAGGTCCGCATCCTTATCCGATGATGGTGCGTGATTTTCAGGCAGTAATTGGCGAGGAATGTTTATGGCAGATGCCTGAACAAACCGGTCGTCAGCCTGATTATGTGATCGCTTGCGTCGGTGGTGGTTCGAATGCAATGGGAATTTTTTACCCCTACATTGATGAGGTAAATACGCAGCTGATTGGTGTCGAGGCTGCAGGCGATGGTATCGAGACGGGACGTCACTCAGCATCATTAAGTGCTGGTTCTCCCGGTGTTTTGCATGGCAATCGTACCTACTTGTTGCAAGATGAAAACGGACAAGTCATCGAGACGCATTCTGTCTCAGCAGGTCTGGATTATCCTGGTGTTGGTCCTGAGCATGCATGGCTCAAAGATAGTGGCAGAGCACACTACGTTGGCATCACAGATGACGAGGCGTTGAAGGCTTTTCACGATTGTTGTCGTATTGAGGGCATTATTCCAGCATTGGAATCAAGTCACGCTCTGGCGTATGCCTGCAAATTGGCAGCAACTTTACCAAAAGATAAAATAATTTTGGCAAATTTGTCTGGCCGTGGCGATAAAGATATGCACACCGTTGCAGAGCGTGCCGGATTAGCGCTTTAATTTGGTTTTCAACCTCATTCGCGGTGTTCCTCTTAAATTGACTTAATTTGCGTGTCGGCGAGTCAGGTCACTTGATCAACTGGGAAGAACGGGGATGGGGTTGTCATAATCTGGCATGACTAATCACGACAATGGTGGCGAATCTTTGTCCTAATACTACTCAAATAATCAATACGTATATGTCAAAAATACAATCTACATTGGCTGAACTTGCTGTTCAGCAAAAAAAAGGACTGATTCCTTTTATCACTGCAGGCGATCCGTCACCTGAGATGACCGTTCCTCTGATGCACGCTTTGGTGGAGGGTGGGGCTGACATTATCGAACTGGGAGTGCCGTTTTCTGACCCAATGGCGGATGGCCCAGTCATTCAGCGCGCGTCTGAACGCGCACTGAAATTTGGAGTTGGTTTGCGTCATGTATTACAATTCGTCCGCGAATTTAGAGTAAACAATCAAAAAACGCCGGTAGTGTTGATGGGATATGCCAATCCTATAGAGCGGATGGGGCAAGATTTGTTTATTGCTGAGGCTGCAAAAGTAGGTGTTGATGGTGTGCTGGTAGTCGATTATCCTCCTGAGGAATGTGAGGAGTTCGCTGCCAAAATGCAAGTAAATGGCATGGATACAATCTTTCTGCTGGCCCCGACATCAACCGATGAGCGCATTGCATTGGTGGGTAAAATTGCCAGTGGTTATGTGTACTATGTGTCCTTGAAAGGTGTTACCGGTTCTGGAAACCTTGATTTGGATGCGGTTGCAGAGATGATTCCGCGCATCAAAAAACACGTCAAAGTACCTGTTGGCGTGGGTTTTGGGATTCGGGATGGTGCTACAGCAAGAGCGATTGCCTCGGTGTCGGATGCGGTTGTGATTGGTTCGCGTATTATTCAGGAATTAGAAAATTCGACGCCAGAAAATGGTGTTGTCGCAGTTAAAAGTTTTATTTCTGGTGTCAGACAGGCTTTGGACGAGTAAAATACGCTCCGGACAGGCCTGATCGGTTCTTTGACCAGATCGAACCAGATGCTAACGTATCAAAATAACGTTGGCTGCAAAAAGGAGAAAACATGAGTTGGTTAGAAAAATTGTTACCACCGCGCATACAGCGCTCGGAATCTGCAAATCGCAAATCCATCCCAGAGGGATTGTGGGTGAAATGTCCTTCTTGCGAAGCCGTACTGTATCGCTCGGATTTGGAAGCGAATATCCATGTCTGTCCGAAGTGCAGCCACCACATGCGTATTGGCGCTCGTGAGCGTCTGGATGCCTTGCTGGATGCTGGTGGTCGTTATGAAATCGGCCAGGAGATCATGCCTGTCGATACATTGAAATTTAAAGATAGCAAAAAATATCCTGATCGCCTTAAAGACGCCCTAGAAACAACCGGCGAAACTGACGCGTTGATAGTGATGGGTGGTTCTATTATGTCCATCCCTGTGGTTGCAGCATGTTTCGAATTCGAGTTCATGGGTGGTTCTATGGGGTCTGTTGTCGGTGAGCGGTTTGTTCGCGCTGCCCAGGCTGCGCTTGAACAAAAAGTACCTTTTATTTGCTTTACTGCAACTGGCGGCGCCCGAATGCAAGAAGGCTTGTTATCTCTGATGCAAATGGCAAAAACGACAGCGATGCTGACGAAGTTGTCAGAAAAACGTCTGCCATTTATCTCTGTGCTGACAGATCCCACAATGGGCGGTGTTTCTGCTTCCTTCGCTTTCCTGGGCGACGTTGTGATAGGCGAGCCGAAAGCATTGATCGGTTTTGCTGGCCCTCGCGTGATTGAAAACACTGTACGTGAAAAATTGCCTGAAGGTTTTCAACGTTCAGAATTTTTGCTGCAAAAAGGCGCGATCGATATGATCGTCGATCGTCGCAAAATGCGTGAAGAACTCGCGCGTTTGTTAGCTTTGTTGCAAAATCAGCCAGCTGAAGCTGTCGCTTAATTTATCTTACTTTTTCTAAAAGCCCGAACTAGTTTAATTCGGGCTTTTTTTATCCTATGTCCAAATTACCAGTAAGTTTGCCAGAATGGTTGGCGCTCCTTGAGACGCGTCATTCCAAAGAAATTGATATGGGGCTAGATCGTGTTGCTGCCGTCAAGAATCGTCTTCAAATCGAATATAAATGCCCTGTGATTATGGTTGCCGGAACGAATGGTAAGGGGTCAACCTGTGCCATGCTGGAAGCCGTTTTGCTGCAGGCAGGTTATCGCGTTGGCTTGTATAGTAAGCCACATTTTCTCGATTTTAATGAACGTGCTCGCATCAATGGTGAAAACGTCAATGATCAGGTTTTTATCGATACATTTACCGAAGTCGAGCTTAAGCGTGAAGACGTTTCTTTGACCTATTTTGAATTCACGACCTTGGCAATTTGTAAATTATTGGCTGATGCGAAACTGGATGTGGTGATTTTAGAGGTTGGTCTTGGTGGTCGTCTGGATGCTGTCAATGTCATCGATGCTGATGTATCCATTGTGACTAGCATTGATATTGATCACGTGGATTACCTTGGTGATACACGAGAAAAAATTGGCTTTGAAAAAGCCGGTATTTTCCGGCCGGGAAAGGCAGCTATCTGTGGTGATCCCTTACCACCTCAATCCTTGATTGACCATGCCAATAAAATTGGTGCTGATTTATGGCTATTTGGTCGCGACTTTAATTATAACGGCGATAAGCAACAATGGAATTTTGCGGGGCGCTCGCAACGTCGCAATTCATTGGGTTATCCAAGTCTGCGCGGGGCAAATCAGTTGCTCAATGCAGCCGCAGTCTTGGCGGCACTTGAAGCGTTACGTAATGAGCTTCCTGTTGGCGCGCAAGAAGTAAGAACGGGTCTAGTGATGGTTGATTTGCCGGGACGTTTTCAGGTAATGCCAGGCCGTCCAACGGTAGTGCTTGATGTGGCGCATAATCCGCATGCTGCAGCGACCTTGTCGCAGAACCTGGACAACATGGGTTTTCATGCCTATACCTACGCTGTATTCGGTTCTATGTTAGACAAGGATATTGGGGGCGTAATTGAGCAGCTAAAAGGGAAGGTTGACCATTGGTGTGTTTGTGATCTGCCATTGCCGCGTGCAGCTGGTGCTTCATATTTAAAAGATAAGATTGTTGAGGCTGGCGTACTGGCTGACTCAGAAAAAACTGTTCAAACGTTTAATTCTCCTGAAGAAGCCTATGCACATGCCATCAGCAAAGCGGGTGAAAATGATAGAATAGCGGTCTTTGGTTCTTTCCTGACGGTTGCTGGAGTTATGCGCGCCCGAAGGACTGCACTGCATTGATGTGATTTTGCGTTATTTCTCCACGATGGGACTATGCTCTTATGGCGCGTGGTGGTAGGTAACGCTAACCAACCAGACATTTGCTCATGGGTTTGCTCTCGCGTTTTAAACAAAAGAAAGAATCATCTGACAGCCACGATAGCGGTGAGTTCCGCTCTCGTTCTGAAGAGGATAGTGCTCAGTCACGCTCGCGTGGTAAAAAGCCCGAAAATACACGTAAAAACAAGGCAAATGATCCTGTTTTGCCAGAGAAGAAGCGTGCTAGAAGGCGGTTGATTGGTGCTACGGCGCTTGCTCTGGCTGCTATCATCGGTTTGCCAATGATTTTTGACTCTGAGCCTAAGCCGCTGCCGGAAGATATTACCATCCGCATCCCATCTAAAGATAAGGTGCCGGAACTTGAGGCCGCGAAACCTGTCGAACCCGCGCCTCCAAGAAAAAAGGATCTGATCGACGTAGATCCTGGTGAAGAGATTATTGACCCAGTATCGCCCGCCAACGGTACGTCCGTTTCAGTTGCCCCTATTAAGTCGGCGATCGATGATAGGGTAATAACGCAACTCAATACTACTGAGCGCAGTGCAGCGAAATCAGCAGCGATTACTCTTCCGAAAGTAGAGAGTAAGTCAGTTACCGATACATCCGATAAAGTTGTTGAAGTCAAATCGACAGCAAAACCTGAAGTCAAAGTTGAAAAAAAAGCGGACAACAAGCTAGATTCTAAAATTGAAGCGAAGGTTGATGTAAGGGTATCGTCTCATTCAGAGACTAAGTCGGATACAAAGCAAGACAGCAAGCCAGAGACTAAGACGGAAAATACGAAGGTTGCAAAACAAGTTCCTGACGACGATGCTGCCCGTGCCATGGCTATACTTGAGGGTAAATCGCCAGTCAAAGTGACGTCGAAAGTCGTTGATACCGATCATTCGTCCTATGTTGTACAGGTGGCAGCATTAGCAACCCAAGAAAAAGTCGACGAGTTGCAATTGAAATTGAAGTCCGCAAATATCAAGTCGTACACGCAAAAAGTGGCGACATCCTCAGGCGACAAAATCCGTATCCGGGTGGGGCCATTTGAGTCGAAAGATGAGGCCGATAAGATGCGTGCAAAATTGGCAAAGTTAGGCTTGAATGGTAGCTTGGTGCCGAATTAAACTGGAAGTATTGTGACTCTATTTGATTACATCGTTATTGTCATTTTAGTGTGTTCTGTTGTAATCAGCATGATGCGCGGTTTGATTAAAGAAATTTTATCTTTAGTAAGTTGGATTGTGGCGTTTGTAGTTGCAAATGCTTATAGCGAGTTGTTAGCTGGTTGGTTGCCAGCGGTCTTTCCCGGGCAGATTATCCGTCTGATTATTGCGTTTATTGCCTTATTTATTGGCGTGAGACTATTGATGGCGTTGGTCATGCTTGCTGTTAGCGCTGTTGTTGCAGCGACGGGATTGTCATTGGTGGATCGAGGTTTAGGTGGATTATTTGGTTTGGCACGCGGTTGTGTGTTGGTATTGGCAGCAGTGTTGGTGTGTGGAATGACCACTATCCCGCAACAAGCTTTTTGGAAAAATGCATTCTTTAGTCCCTTGGCAGAAACAGCGGCTCAGACTGTAATGCCGTTTTTGCCAACATCCATTTCCAGTCATGTTCGGTTTTAACTTGTCTTTTTAGGAGTCCACCATGTGTGGCATCGTCGGTGTAGTTTCAAATGGTCCTGTCAATCAATTGCTCTATGATGCGTTGCTGCTGTTGCAGCATCGCGGTCAGGATGCCGCAGGTATAGCAACAAGCCATGGTAGTAAATTTGCCATGCATAAAGCGAATGGTTTAGTACGCGATGTTTTCCGTACTCGTAACATGCGCTCGTTGCCGGGTAATATCGGTATTGGCCAGGTTCGCTATCCAACCGCTGGATCAACGAGTGAAGAAGAGGCTCAACCATTTTATGTCAATGCGCCGTTCGGTATCGTTCTGGCGCATAACGGCAATCTGACGAATGCCGTTGAACTCAAAATTGAGTTGTTTAAAAACGATCGCCGTCATTTGAATACTGATTCTGATTCAGAAGTGTTGCTCAATATTCTTGCGCATCAGATTCAAGAAGTGACCAGCGGCTACTCTCTGGATCCTGAGTCTCTGTTCCGCGCTGTCTCCATGTTGCATAGGCGTGTACGCGGTTCCTATGCAGTAGTCGCACAGATTGCTGGCTATGGTCTGCTGGCATTCCGCGATCCGTTCGGTATTCGTCCGTTGTGTATCGGTGTTTCACAGAACGAGTCCGGCACTGAGTACATGATTGCCAGCGAGTCTGTCGCACTCGAGGGGCTTGGCTTTAAGTTCTTGCGTGACGTTGAGCCGGGTGAGGCATTGTTCGTCGACTTGGACGGCAATCTCCATAGTCAGCAATGCGCAGAAAACCCTAGCCTGAATCCTTGTGCGTTCGAGTATGTCTATCTTGCACGACCAGATTCGATTATTGATGGTGCGTCTGTCTATTTGACCCGTTTGAAGATGGGTGAATATCTTGCAGAGAAAGTACGCAATCAATTCCGCGATGGTGAGATTGATGTTGTTATGCCTATCCCTGATTCTTCTCGTCCTTCAGCGATGGAACTGGCGTTGAAGCTCAATCTCGACTATCGCGAAGGTTTTATTAAAAATCGCTACATCGGTCGCACATTTATGATGCCTGGTCAGGCGATCCGTCGTAAATCGGTACGTCAGAAACTCAATGCAATTGGCTCAGAGTTTAAGGGTAAGAGCGTATTATTGGTTGATGACTCTATCGTACGTGGCACGACAAGTCGCGAGATTGTGCAGATGGCACGTGAGTCCGGTGCGAAGCGTGTGATTTTTGCGTCTGCTGCGCCACCAGTGCAGTTCCCTAACGTGTACGGTATTGACATGCCAACACGCAGTGAGTTAATCGCGTATGGTCGATCAGAGGAAGAAGTATGCCGCGAAATCACGGCTGACGCGCTCGTATACCAAGATGTGTCCGCGATGAAGCGTTCTATTTCTGATGTGAATCCTCGTCTTAAAAATATTGAAGCATCATGTTTTGATGGATTTTACATTACGGGCGACGTCACTTCCGGATACCTTGATTCATTGGAAGCGGCACGTAATAAACCACGACCAGACACAGAAGATCTATTGCGTTCTCAATTAAATTTAAATCTGGCGAATACCAGAGATTAAATGTGTAGTTGTTAGTAAAAATCGTTAAGTATCTAAAAAGCCTGCCATCCCAAAATGGCAGGCTTTTTTATGTAACGCAATCGCTGCAAATTTATCCGTGTTTACGTGACCCTGATGCTGCGCGTATCGGAAAGTAACCTGATGAATCCGGTGTTTCATTTTCATACAAAAACGTTAAGGGTTTTTCTAGGCGAAGTGTGAAATTAAAAATACAATCAAGCGAGCCTATTTTCAATTTGTTGTTTTCATTTTTCGGTCATTCTTATGCATGTTCCATTTCGTATTTCGTATTTAACCCTGTGTATTATTGGCGTATTTATTGACAGTTCATGCCGCCAGCAAGCGTTTGCTCAGTCGGTGGTTGTTGATTTGGCAACGCCAGCGGGGCAACTGGCTGCTGAAAAAAAGGCGGATAAGAATGCCAATCCCGATCAACTTAATGCGGCGCAAAAACGCGCTAAAAATACAGAACAAACTAAGAGCGACACCATACAAAAAGTGATAATTGATGGTGGGCGTAGTGATGATGATGCGCGCCGTCAATCAACAGCTGCCAAATTGATTTTTGGACGGGAAGAATTGGATAGAAACGGTGACACAAATCTTGGTGAAGTGCTAAAAAGACTGCCTGGCGTTACCATAGGAGGTAAGCCTGGGCGTGGCGGTGACATTCGGATGCGCGGTATGGGGAATGGTTATACCCAAATTCTGATTAACGGCGAACGCGCACCTCGAGGTTTTTCGATGGATTCGTTATCGCCAGATCAGGTTGAGCGAATTGAAGTGATTCGTGGCGCAGTTGCTGAGTATAGTACGCAGGCTATCGCTGGTACGATCAATATCGTATTAAGAGAAGATTACAAACAAAAAAACATTGAACTGAAAGCGAGTCTCAGTTCTGAACAAAATAGATTGGCGCCAAATGTATCGGTGTCCTATCCAGGAGAAATCGCTAACATCACTTATGCACTCAACGCGACCGTTTTTCAGAACCGTCAGCGTGATCAAAGTACGACTAATTCAGTCGAGACTGCTGGTGATGGAAGCACCAATCTTTTGCAAAATGAATATGATGAAACGCACCGCCATACAACCGGCATCGTTTTAACGCCACGTTTTAATTATAAATTTGAGAATGGCGATACGCTGATGTTTCAGCCATTTGTTATGCATTCAGAAAGCATTTCGGATGGTGTTAGCCTCGTTGATCAGATTTACCGTGCACCGAATGCCATTGAGCCGCCTGCGTATGCCGTTGCGAACAGTAGTGGATCTGCTGACACCACATTCAGTCGATTTTTTGGTAATTGGCAGCATAAATTCGAGAATAGTGCCAAACTCGCGGTCCGATTTGGCGGTGGCTACGGGAAGATGGATAGTTCTTCGGTCAGCAACGAATTTGACACTAATGGTGTCCCTGTCGCGGTAGTGAGTGTGACTAATACTACGGTCGATAAGACGCTCAATAATGGTGGAAAATACACTAGGCCTATTGGTGAAAAGCAAACTTTTGCGGCTGGTTGGGAGCTTGAATTAGGCCAGCGTAATCAAACCAGTATTTCTCTGAGTAACGGCAAACCGCAATTTCAGGATTCCGGTGACGATCTATCAGCTAGTTCCAAGCGCTTTGCGTTATTTGTACAAGATGAGGCAGATATTACTTCGCAGTTTTCCGCGTATGTTGGCATGAGGTGGGAGGGGATAAAAACAACAAGTACACTAGCCGGATTAGACGTTGGTAATACGAGTAGTGTCTGGAGCCCAATTGCGCATGCTGTCTGGCGCTTACCGGGAGACTCGAAGGACCAGATCCGATTCAGTTATGCGACAACTTATCGTGCCCCAGCTTTGAATGATTTGATTGCCATTCCGAGTATCTCTAATCTTAATAGCCCCACGCGCCCTGACCGAATTGGTAACCCCTTATTGAAACCGGAGTTGTCTAAAGGGATTGATGTTGCGTTCGAGCATTACCTGAGCAGCGCTGGTTTATTGAGTGCCAATTTTTTCATTCGTGATATCTCCGACCTGATGCGCAGAACAACGCAGCTGGTTAGTGGGCCTACGGGACAGCGCTGGGTGTCTTCTCCGGTCAATATCGGTTCTGCGACGACAAAGGGCGTAGAGTTGGAGGCGAAATTCCAGCTGCAAGAATTTTTTCCGGCAGGACCGGCTATTGATTTTCGTAGCAATTACAGCCGCTTTTGGTCAAATGTTGAAGATATTCAGGGCCCATATAATAAAATAGATCAGCAACCTCCTTATGCGGCAAATGCAGGGTTGGATTATCGTGTCAAAGGTCTCCCTTTGACGCTGGGTGGTAATCTCAATATAACGCCGGGATACTTTACGCAGGGTACTGATACGCAACTAAATTTAACGGGACTCAAGCGACAAATTGACTTCTATGGCTTATGGAAGTTTAAGCCAGATTTGCAACTGCGAGTATCCGCAAATAATTTCCGTGCGAATAACTACGTGTCAAGCACTGATGTAAGTTTGGGAGGGGTTAATCGTCTTGATTATGTCACTAACAAAACTTACACCACATTGAGTATTCGTCTAGAAATGAAATTGTAAGGCTATTCCTGCATTGCAGCATCAGCGGCGATGCAGGAGTACAATGGGGGCTCGATCTCTAATTGTATTTGATTTGCAAAGCCTGCCATGTCTGCTTTATCCCTCAATGTTGACTTTCATAGCCACTCCACTGTTTCTGATGGAGTTTTGACACCTTCTGTCCTTGCTGCGCGAGCCAAAAAAAATGGCGTCGACGTATGGGCGCTCACAGATCATGATGAAGTAGGTGGTATTGCTGAGGCGCGCGCAGCGGCAGCGGAGTTGGGGTTGCGTTTTATCGCGGGTGTCGAGATTTCGATTACATGGGCGGGTAAAACAATTCATATTGTCGGCCTCAATATTGATGAGAATAATCTTAATTTGGTCAAAGGCCTTGAGAAAACGCGTTCTGGTAGAGAGTGCCGTGCTCGTGATATGGCGCATGATCTCGCGACCCGCGCCGGAATCCCAAATGTATACGAAGGAGCCCTGAAGTACGTTGGCAATCCGAACTTAATTTCTCGCTCCCATTTTGCTCGTTATTTGGTGGAAATAGGTGCATGTATCTCCGTGTCTGATGTGTTCAAACACTATCTGAGTGAAGGTAAGCCAGGCTACGTGCCGCATCGGTGGGCGACCTTGCAAGAAGCTATTTCTTGGATTGTGGGAGCAGGCGGCGTGGCGATAGTTGCTCATCCAGGGCGTTATGATCTGACGCCGCTCGCCTATGACAGTTTTTTTCGCGAGTTTAAAGATCTCGGTGGGGTTGCGATTGAAACAGTTACCGGTAGTCACACTGTTGATCAGTATGAAGAATATACAAAAATTGCAAATCAGTATGGATTTTTGGTGTCTCGGGGATCAGACTTTCACTCACCACTGGATGCAGAGGTTGATATTGGAATGTTGCCGCCGATGCCCAAAGCATCTCACCCTGTGTGGGAGCGCTGGTTTGATGCTTGAAAATATCCCTAATGTCCATATATCCTAGTTAAGTTTATAGATTTCCTGCGTAGGGAGGATTGCATGAAGCGTATTGTTTTGTTTTTATTAACTAATCTGGCGGTGATGGTCGTGATGTCTATCGTCTTGTCCTTGCTTGGTGTAAATCGATTCCTCACTGCGAATGGTTTGCAGATGGGAACCTTGTTAGCTTTCTCTTTGGTGGTCGGATTTACAGGTGCGATATTCTCTTTGCTGATCAGTAAGCCGATGGCAAAGTGGTCGACGGGAGCGCGCGTCATCGATTCGCCTACCTCTTCGACTGATTTATGGCTGGTGAACACTGTCCGTATGTTGTCGGAGCGTGCAGGTATTCAGATGCCTGAGGTGGCGATTTATGAGGGCGATCCGAATGCCTTTGCAACGGGTGCATTTAAGAATTCTGCGCTAGTTGCAGTTTCCAGCGGTTTGCTTAATTCAATGACCCGCGAAGAAGTTGAAGCAGTTCTTGGGCACGAAATTGCTCACGTAGCTAATGGCGATATGGTGACAATGGCGCTCATTCAGGGTGTCGTGAATACGTTTGTCGTCTTTTTGGCGCGAGTTGTGGGCTATGTTGTTGATAAAACTATTTTGCGTAGCAATGATAACGACGAGGAATATCGACCAGGTATCGGCTATATGGTGACCGTATTTGTTTGTGAAATTGTATTTGGTATCGCAGCGTCGATGATTGTTGCGTGGTTCTCTCGCCAGCGTGAATTTAGAGCTGATGCTGGTTCTGCCAAGTTGCTTGGCAATCGACAGCCAATGATTCATGCTCTCGCAAGGCTGGGTGGAATGGAGCCGGGTGAACTGCCGAAGTCTATCGCTGCGGCTGGTATCAGTGACAAACCTGGTTTCATGGAATTATTTTCGTCGCATCCACCAATGGAAGCCCGTATCGCTGCTTTACAGAATTTACAATAAAGCAGGATTAACTTTGTGGCGGTGGCAATAGCTACCGCCCTTATTCTTTTATGAGCCAATTTTTCCAGATACACCCTGATAATCCACAGTTGCGTTTGATTAAGCAAGCGGTGCAGATCATCGATGGCGGAGGCATCGTCGCCGTACCGACGGACTCCTGCTACGCCTTAGTTTGTCACCTCGACGATAAAGAGGCGGTGGCCCGGTTGCGCCGGATTCGCGGCGTAGACGAAAAACATCACTTAACGTTGTTGTGTCGTGATTTGTCAGAAATCGCACTGTACGCAAAGGTCGATAATCGTCAATATCGCTTGCTAAAAGCGGCCACACCAGGTCCTTATACAATGATATTGGAGGCGACCAAAGAAGTCCCACGACGTCTGAGCCACCCTTCTCGTAAGACGATTGGTTTGCGCGTCCCAGAAAATAAAATCACTCATGCGCTTCTCGAAGAATTGCGTCAGCCATTACTAGCAACGACGCTTATTTTGCCAGATGACCCAGAGCCAATTACAGATCCTGAGATTATTCGTGAACGCATGGAAAAGCTTGTTGATTTAGTCATTGACGGTGGTCCATGCAGTCTGACGCCAACGACTGTGATCGATATGACCTCTGATACACCTACCCTGATTCGTCAGGGGCGTGGGGATATCAGCTTATTTGGTTTATAGTGTCGTCCCCGCATCGCTACGATGCATTTGCAAAGATCAGGACTTTTTCGTCCTGTAAAATAACATTTTTATAAAAATAATTTATGAATGAAATCGTTGAGTTGATCAGAACTGTGCTGATCTACGCTTTACCAGTTGTCTTTGCAATTACCCTGCATGAAGCAGCGCGCGGCTACGCAGCGAGATACTTTGGGGATATGACGGCGTTTAGTCAGGGGCGCCTCAGTCTCAATCCCATGGTGCATATTGATCCTTTTGGAACCATCATTATCCCAGTTGCGCTCTACCTTGCGACAGGTGGCGCTTTTCTCTTTGGTTACGCCAAGCCCGTTCCTGTCGATTTTTCAAGATTAAAAAATCCTAAGCGCGACATGGCCTGGGTTTCTTTGGCGGGCCCCGCGGCTAACTTTGCGATGGCTTTTTGCTGGTTGCTCTTTGGCGTTATATTGCAGTCCGCTGATGTCACTGAAACATATTTCATTAAAGTGGCAAGTGCAGGCCTGTTGACCAATCTCGTGATGCTGGCGTTCACTTTATTTCCGATTCCTCCTTTAGCTGGTGGCCGTATTCTGATTAGTTTGCTTCCAAATAAACTCGCTTATAAATTTGCACAAATTGAACCTTATGGATTTTTTATTGTAATGGGTCTGGTGATGGTGCATTGGTTGCAATTCTGGCTAGTACCAGTAATGCTCTTCGCTAATATGTTGCTTCAACTTATTGTCTCCCCATTTGCGATGTTACTTGGCGTCTCTGGTTTGCAATAAATATGATTGAAATCAAAAGCCAAATCTCGCATCCCAGCGGCGCTATTACTCAGACTGCCGCATCGCCTTGGGTGAAACGGTTTGTGTCTTTAGCGCCAGCAGGTCAAATCCTCGATCTTGCCTGCGGATATGGGCGACACGCTTCGTGGCTATTGTCTGAAGGTAATGAGGTGGTGGCGCTTGACCGCAACACTGAGATGTTATCCGAGTTGGAGCGACAAGGTGCCCGAATTGTTCTTCATGATCTCGAGCCAGATGCCGAAACAGCAGATTGGCCGTTTGCTGATAATTTATTTGCAGCAATTATTGTTTGCAACTATCTTCATCGTCCCTTATTCCCACATTTGCTTGCCAGTTTGAAGCCCGGTGGTATATTGATTTATGAGACGTTTGCGTTAGGCAATGCCTTATTTGGCAAGCCATCAAATCCTCATTTTTTATTGAAACCGGGTGAACTTTTTCATCAAATGGCTTCTAACCCATCGGTAGCTATGCAAGTGATTGCTTATGAAGAGGGATTCATTCAAGATCCAAAGCCAGCGATGGTTCAGCGTATTTGCTCGCGTAAGGCACCTCAGGGAACAGAAAACGACGTCCTTTGAGTCCTGACATATGGTTTAGTTGAAAAGTTTGAACCCAAAATCTACCTATTTACACCCCGATTCGCAGTCAATCCGCTACAATCGGGGTTTTACTTTTTTCGTGCACTAACATGACAAAGATACAGGGAAGTCTGGTTGCTATTGTGACCCCTATGCATGCTGATGGCAGTCTTGATTTGCCTGGCTTGCGCAAACTGATTGACTGGCATATTGCTGAAGGTACAGACGGCATTGTGATCGTCGGTACTACTGGTGAATCTCCAACGGTAACGCCTGAAGAGCATTGCGAATTAATTCGCGTGGCAGTTGAGCATGTAAATAAGCGAGTGCCAGTGATCGCTGGCTCTGGCGGCAATTCAACCGCCGAAGCCATTGCATTGACTACATTTGCAAAAGAAATCGGTGCAGATGCTTCCCTGCAAGTCGTACCTTATTACAACCGTCCTACGCAGGAGGGTATGTATCAGCACTTCAAAAAAATCGCTGAGTCGGTCGATATTCCAGTTATTTTATACAATGTCCCAGGACGTACAGTGGCGGATATGTCTAACGAAACGATTGTTCGTTTGGCGCAAGTCCCAGGTATTATTGGTGTAAAAGATGCAACTGGAAATATTGGTCGTGGTATTGATCTGATCCGCTCTGTGCCTTCTGATTTCGCTGTGTATTCAGGTGATGATGCGACGGCGATGGCGTTAATGTTCTGCGGCGGTAAAGGAAATATTTCTGTAACGGCAAACGTTGCTCCAAAAGCGATGCACGAAATGTGTGTGGCGGCAATGAATGGCGATATCCAAACCGCTATTGCAATTAATAACCGTGTTTTTTCTTTGCACAATAAATTATTTATTGAGCCAAATCCTTTGCCTGTGAAATGGGCGATGACTGAGATGGGTCTGATTCCACCTGGAATCCGTTTGCCGCTGGTGCCTATGTCAGAGCAATATCATGAGACTGTTCGTGCCGCTTTGCGCGAAGCAGGCGTATTGCAATAAGTACCATTCTGAACGGCTTATAATTAAGCCGTTTGCTTTAAGCTGTTTAAATTGATAATAAATCGTAGGGACTTTCACATGGCAAAAAGCTTTGTTGCTAAAAATGGAATCGTCGGCGCAGTGGCGTTAATTGGCTTGTCTGGTTGTACTGTTACAAACTTACTCGAGCCTAACAAGATTGATTACAAAAGTGCGGGAAAGGTAGCAACTGTCTCTTTGGAAGTCCCTCCGGACTTGACACAAATCCGTCGCGATAGCCGTTTTGCCATTCCTGAGGCGAACAAATCGACTGCCACAGCTTCTGGTTATAACCTTGAAAAAAGTGACAAGACAACAGCTACAAGCTCGACGATTGCGCCTAGTCAGTTAAAGGATATGCATATCGAGCGCGAGGGTAATCAGCGTTGGTTGGTGCTGAATAATCAAACTCCGGAAGCTTTATGGCCGCAGCTTAAAGACTTTTGGCAAGACCTAGGATTTCTGATTAACGTCGAAAATCAAGATACAGGCGTGATGGAAACGGATTGGGCGGAAAATCGCGCAAAAATTCCGCAAGACATTATTCGCGATACCTTAGGTAAAGTTTTGGATTCATTATATTCAACTGGTGAGCGTGATAAATTCCGCACGCGGATTGAGCGTGGTGCAAATGGTCGGATTGAAATTTTTATCAGTCACCGTGGTGCGCAAGAAATTGCTTCGGGCTCTCAGAAGGATAATATTATCTGGACTGCACGTCCGGAAGATCCGGGCCTTGAAGCTGAATTTCTCACTCGTTTGATGGTGCGTTTAGGCGCGGATCCTGAAGGTGCTAAACAAGCGGTAACAACTACCGTCGTGAGCTCTAAAACGCATGCGCAGCTGCTTAAAGATGGTGCTGCTTCCTACATTGTAGTGGATGAGGGTTTTGATCGTACGTGGCGCCGAGTTGGCTTGGCCCTCGATCGGGTCGGTTTTACTGTGGAAGATCGCGATCGTTCTAAGGGTCTTTATTTTGTTCGTTATATTGACCAAGACATCGAGGCAAAAACAAAAGGGGCAAGTGAAGGTTTCTTCTCTAAACTGTTCTCCTTCGGCTCGTCTTCGGATACTGATAAAAATGCCAAGAAATACCGTGTTTTTATTAAGAACGCTGCAGCTGGCGACTTGAGTAATGTCACAGTTCTGGATGCTGATGGTAAGCCTGACTCTTCAGCGGTTGCTGATAAGATCCTGAAATTGTTACAAGATCAATTGAAATAAAATTACGGATTACCTTCATAAAAAAACGCGGCATGCCGCGTTTTTTTATTGCTTTCTAACTAAGAGATAGCTTATTCGTTTGTGACTGGGATCGGTAGTGCGAAAGTACGGAACTTGAATAAAAAAAGCCGACCTAGTGGTCGGCTTTTTAACAAGTAATTAAAAATTACTTGGAAGCTGGTGCCGCTGTTGCGGAAGCAGCTGGAGCTGCATCAGAAGCTGGGGCTGCGTCAGAAGCAGCAGCTGGTGCTGGTGCTGCTGCTGGAGTTTCAGCTGCTGCGGAAGCTGGTGCTGGAGCAACTGCGGATGCTGCTGGAGCTTCGTCTTTTTTGCCACAAGCTGCCAAAGCGATTGCTAACAGAGATACGAGCAAGAGTGATTTTTTCATGTTTGTACTTTCAATAAGTAGATCAAAAAATAAGATCAAAATTTTGCGATGAATAATTACCGGTAATTATCGCTCTATAGGCTTACTCGAAGAAGTTATATGGCAATAATACCGCCGGCTCCTCCGAAAGTTTCCTAGCCCATGATTATAATGATTTTTCCGCTAATGGAATAGATATTGATGCCTAATTGTCTCCAATTTCTTAATATTTTCCACTGAGGAAATCATCTAAACGTGGAAAAGGAAGATTTTTGAAGAAAATCCGGCTTTTTCGACACCAATCCAATTCTTGGAAATTAAAAGATTATCTTAATTGCAACCAGCCATCTTCGTACCAAAGACAAAATGCTTCCAGTACGTCTGGGGTCGTCTCTGCTAAGTCTTCTCCTGATAAACAACGCTCATCGGCGAGTTTTGTCAATAATTTGGCATCTTCCTGTCCAACGGCAAAAGATTCTCCGTTGATAAAGACGTGCTTACCTTTATATAGCATGCTGGACTTTAGAGAAAGTTTAATGCCTCGTTTTTGCGCACTTTGCCCAAAACGTTTTGGCGAAAGTGGTTTTTCAGGTGAGTCAAAGTAGACGCTCGCTTTAGGCTCCGACAAATATTCGCCTATAAAAATCGCAATATCTTCTGGTGAGAACGTAATTTTTGCTATTTGTTCTGCGATCTTATCAACCATATCGTCACTGATCTCTGCGGGGTTAGCAGTGGGCTTGAGTTCTGGGTCAGCATAGCGACCCGGTAATTCAATCGTATCAGTCATGAAGCTGAGGAAGGATTCTCCCAGTTCCTGGAAGGAGGGGGCACGGAATCCAATAGAGTAAGTCATGCACTCGCCAATGGCGACGCCGTCGTGAGCGTATTGTGGAGGTAGGTATAGCATATCACCTGGCTCAAGAATAAATTCCTGCTCTGGGGTGAAGTTTTTGAGAATCTTAAGTGGCATGCCTTCAACTAGAGATAAATCTGTTTGGGCGCCTATTTTCCACTGGCGTTGACCGTGTGCTTGTAGCAAAAATACGTCATAAGAATCAAAATGCGGTCCAACTCCCCCACCATCAGCGGCGTAACTAATCATCAAATCATCGAGTCTTGCATCGGGGATGAAGCTGAACTGACGCAGCAGGTCATCTGCGGCTTCGTCATGGAGGTTAACTCCCTGAACTAACAGCGTCCAGTCTTTCTTTTCTTTGACTGGAATTTTGTTGATAGGGCCATTCTTCATTTCCCAGCGTTCTTTGAAGAAAGTAATTAATCGTGACTCAACATCATCGAGTCCAGCAAGTTCAAACAATTCTTCAGAAGTCAATAAAGGAGAAAATCCTGGAATTGCCTGCCGAATCACTAAGGGCTTTTTGTGCCAGTATTCGCTAAAAAATTGATCGGGACTGAGTCCGCCCAAGAGCGGTAAGGGTATGGAATTTTTTTTCATGTCAGTATTATAGGCTTGCATGAATGCTTCTTCCAGACGGGTATAATCAAGGATGAATATTTTTTTAAGGATGTTGTATGAAGATTGTCAAAAACTCAGTAGTTACAGCCCGTTATAAATTGACAGATGCGCAAGATAATCTGATTGAAGAAGGGCAAGAGCCTATGGTTTATCTTCATGGTGGTTACGACAATATCTTTCCTAAGATTGAAGAGGCTTTGGAAGGTAAAGAGGCTGGTTATGCAACCACATTGCAACTCAACCCTGAAGATGCATTCGGCGACTACGATGCTAACCTAGTAAAGGTAGAACCACGATCCCGTTTTCCATCGCCATTAGAGGTGGGAATGCAATTTGAGGGTATGCCAGAGGATTCAGATGAATCAGATGATACCGATGAGCCTACTGATGAAGCACATATTTTTACTGTGACAGATATTGCTGACGACAAAGTTGTGCTTGATGGCAACCATCCTTTAGCAGGGATTGCATTACGCTTCTCTTTGACAGTAGAGAATGTTCGTGAGGCAAGTGATGAGGAAATCGCCCACGGCCATGTGCACGGCGCTCACGGACACCATCACGACGATGAAGACGAAGATGATGATGCTGGTGCTACTGGTGACGAGTACCGTAGCTATCCAATTCATTAATCCTTTGGGTTATTGGCGTTTTATTGTTGAAAAAAAAGCCGCTGTTTGAACTGACCCCATTTAGTTGGACAGTTTAATTGCTATGCTACTAAGGGCTGATTTCTGTATTGCACAGGACTCAGCCCTTTTAATTTCATTTTGATGCGGTCATGATTATAGTATCGAATATAG